>JBDNAG010000168.1:0-7649 GCA_039768565.1 Akkermansiaceae bacterium
ATGGGGGTCGTTTATCCCTGTTACTGCACGCGACGGGAGATCGAAAATGAACTCGCCAACCTGTCCCATGCTCCCCAGGGACCTGAAGGCCCGCTTTATCCGGGAACCTGCCGTGGCTTGAAAGCGCCCCCAAATGATCGTGAGCCCGCTTGGCGTTTCGATCCCCACACCGCCGCAGAAATCGTCGGAGATCTGTCCTTCCACGACCAGATTCACGGTGAGAAACAGGTGAATCCCGCCTTGCTGGGAGATGTGATTCTTGCGCGCAAAGATATCGGGACATCTTACCATCTTGCTGTAGTGGTCGATGACGCGGCGCAGAAAATCACCCACGTCACCCGGGGCAAAGACCTCCTCTCCTCTACCCACATCCATCGGATTTTACAAAGTCTTTTGAGTCTTCCTGAGCCCAAATATCTCCATCATGGACTGGTTACCGATCAAAACGGAAAGCGTCTTGCAAAAAGAAACAATGCCCTGTCCATCGCCTCTCTCAGAGCTGAAGGACTTTGCCCCGAATTAGTAAAAAAAATGGCTGATCCTGATTTTCACTCCCCCTCTGCCCCAAGTTCGTCCTAGTATTTTTCCGTGTTAAACATGCCCTTGCGAGTCGGTATCGGTGGAGATGGAAAAATCGCTCGAGGCGTCGAGCGACAGGTCAAACATGCCGCCGGTATGGAATTAGCCTGGCGCCAAAGTCCCGATGACGTCGAATCCCACCTGAAAAGCGATCCCATTGACGTTTATGTAGAAGCCTGTGGAAACGTACAAGACGGCGCCGAATGCTGCCTTCTGGCCATCGAAAACCACGCACATATCGTTCTCACGGACCCTCGGGTCGATGTCACCTATGGCCTACTCATTCAAACCGAAGCTCAACAAAATGGCATCGTCGTCACCTCAGATCTTGGCACACCGCACGGGACTCTGGCGACAATGATTCAGGAGGCTCAAATCATGGGATTTAACATTGTGCAGGCAGGGCAAATTTCCCCCGCCAGCGATCCCACACAATTTCTTTACGAAATGGCAGCGCTAGCCAATGGATTTAGCTACCTTCCATCCGCCAGCGGAATGATCGGACCGGAGGTAGACACCTATTCCGACATCCTGACCGCCTTTGACCTCGATAAAATCAGCGAGACTCCACAAATCGACTTTGTCCGCATGCCCTCAGCCCGGTCAGGACTCTACCTCATTGTCAGACCTCGCCATAATCTCCCCAACGAGCACCTCGAACATCTCAAGCCCGCGAAAGCTCCCTACTACCTCCTTCACCGCGCCGCTCCTCTTGGGTATCTCGAGACTCCAAAAACAATCCTCGCCACTGCTGCCGGACAAGCCATCCTCTCGCCTAGCTATCCCACCACCAACATTTACGCACTGGCGAAGAGGAACTTAAACCCATCAAACACCCTCAAGCCTGAGGATCTTGAGGCCATCATTACCTCGCTTGATTCCAATCGAATTCCGCTAATACAGGCTTTGGAATCTGCCCAAGTGGAATCTGCCATGGTCAGAAATACAAGTTTGACGTTGGAAAACACGCGAATCAATACCGCTCGCTGAACACTTCTTCATGAGTGAAATTAATCATTTCATCATTGCACGCCCAAATCGTTTTTGATAAATATGGGGTAATATGATCATTAAGACATTTTTGGTGATAGGCATGGGCAGCTGCCTTACAAATGCCGCGACCTTCTACCCGATTTCCGGTGTTACCTCTGACACAGCCGCTTCCGACTTCTTTCCTGCCAGCAGCCTGATCGAAGGTGCCGGAGTTGGATTTGATTCCGCAGAGCCCCACAACCGCATCAGCGGTTCAACTTGGGTCACGAATGCCCCAAATGGAGGCAGCGGCGACTATTTTAACCCTCTTCCCGGAACAGCTCCCCGTCTCGTCTTCGATCTTGGCTCTCCAGTGCCGTTGAATGAGATCAGTATTTGGGGCTACGCCGACGCCAATGGCAATGGCCTAATTTCCGCCGATCTTCGCTTCTCCAACTCCACGTCCTTTTCCGGCGCTGCTATTTCAATTTCAGGAATCACCCAGCCGGTCACTCCCCGCCAAAGCGTTTTCTTTCCCGAAGTCACAGCCCAGTTCGTTGAGCTTGTCCCAACCGATAACCTCTTTGGTATTGCCCCTCCGGGAGGCGATCGCGTCGGGATAGGTGAAGTCGCATTCGCGATTCCCGTCCCCGAGCCTTCCAGTGCGCTGCTGAGCCTCATCGCCGTCGCCGGCCTCGCCCGCCGCCGCCGATAGCAATCTCAAATCTTTTGGTAATGAAGAAGGAAGCTGTCGTTTCATTACCCCCTTTCTCACCCCCCAAGCTACAAAAACAATGAAAACCAAGACCTCGCTTCTCATCTGGGCTGGATTAGCCACCGTTTCCCCGGCCCTCAACTTTCTCCCAGTAACCGATATCGCCACCCCGAATATGATCGAAGGCAATCCCGGAGGCAACGGGCTTACCATGGTCATCGAAGGCCTAGGAGCCGGATTCGACGCCAACGAACCCCATACCCGACTTGGTTCTACCTGGTATACCAATGACCCGGGTGGGTTCCCCTCTGACTACATTGTCTCTAATCCGGGCGACGAAATCATCATCCTCGATCTGGGGCAAGACCGCCCTCTCTACGAACTCAGCTATTGGGGATATTCCGACAATAATGGCAATGGCATGCGGGATTTTGAGGTCCGGTTTGCAACCGATGCCGAGGGTGGTGCTGAGGGTCTTGGCGATGAGGAATTTGGAACATCCATCACCGACAGCTTCCTGTTCAATGCTCTCAATGATCAAACAAACAGGCAGAGTTTTGGCTTCGGAAAAGGCATCACCGCCCGCTACGTCGAAATCAAGGCGCTGACCAATTACTTCGATATTGTGATCGGTGGCGACCGGCTGGGTATCGGGGAAATGTCCTTTGCCGAACCGACCGCAACCGGAGCTCCGGACATTGTTCCAACAGCTTCACAAGTTCTCGATTTTGGTTCCGGTAATACCTTCCCAATTCCCGTGTCAAACACCGGAGACTCCGACCTTGATATCTCGGACATCTCCTTCACCGGGCCCAACGCGGCAGCCTTCAGTGTCGAGAACACAGTCCCTCTGGCTATTGGAGCTTTTTTGAATGGCCCGATTGAGATCAAATTTGACAAGACCGGATTGGGCGGTGCTGTTGAAGCAACCATGATCATCACGAGTAATGATCCTGACACCAGCTCTCTTGAGATCGCTCTCAGTGGAACCCTACCAGCTCTCGGTCCGGACATCATCGTGACCTCTCCAGCAGATTTGATCCTCAATGAGTCAGGCGTCCAAGGCTTCCAACTTCCCGTTTCAAACAATGGCGGCCAAGACCTGAACATCAGCAGAGTTACCGTCACCGGATCTGATGCAAGGGCAGTCTCGATCATCAGCTTCCCTGCTACCCTCGGCGTCGATGCTGCAGGTGAAATCGTCATCGAAATCAACCCGCAACTCGCAGGTAGCGGCGCAATTGATGCCACCATTCAAATTGCTTCCAACGATCCCGCGGAACCCGATGCCTCGATTGTTCTCAGTGCCGGGCTCCCTGTCACGTTCCACCCTATCGCAACCGTTCAAACCAACACGAACGAGTTCTTTCTGTCTCCAAACTTGATTGCAGGCATTAGCGTCGGATTTGAAACCAACTTCCCTCATCTCGCAATCGGCGTGGCGGACCCGGCAAACTCGACTTGGGTGACTGACGCGCCAAATGGAGGGGCTGGTGACTACTTTGACAACGACCAGCCAAATCCAGTCATCATTTTCGACCTCGGTGCCAATGTGGCCCTAGGTGAGATCAACACCTGGGGGTATTCCAATGGTAATTCCAATGGAGGGAAAGACTACACGCTGCGCTTCGCAACCGAAGCCGAAGGTGGAGATGAGGGACTTGGTGATGAAAGCTTTGGAAACAGCATCACTTTCCAGCCTAGCTTTGAAGCTGAGTTCAGTGCAAACGACCGAGACGTTGAGGTCTTCGACGAGCCGGTTTTTGCCCGTTACGTCGAGATGACCATCACCGATAACTGGCAGGCTATTAATCCAGCTCCCGGCGGCGACCGTGTCGGCTTGGGCGAGGTTGCCTTCCCCATCTTCGAAGGGAGTCTGAATCCCGCCCTTGGCATCGTATCCTCGGCCTTTGACGAGAACGGTGACTTCGCGATCTCCTTCTACTCAAACACCGGGATAGAGTATCAGCTTGAACGCTCAATCAATGGGCTCGATTGGGATCGGCTTCCTGTGAGCATCAACGGCAGTGCCGATGACACCACCACCATCATTGACACCGCTCCACTTGCGGACGAAAAGGTCGTGCTCTATCGAGTTGTGCAGCCCTAGCTGACAAAACACATTTCACTCAGCCAGCCCCGACCGGATCACATATTCGGTCGGGGCTTTCTTTCAAGCGCACTAATTCCCTTCCCCTTTAACAAAAGCTCAAGCTTATCTTCTTCAATCCATGAAGCTTTTCCGACCTTCTATTCTCCTCGTTTTCCTTTCTCCTGGACTTTCCGCCGCTGATTTCCATCCGATTTCCTTAATTTCGAGTTCCACCTCCGGTAGTGACCTTTATTCGGTTAACAACCTGAGCCAGGGACCCGGTGCGGGATATGGCGCCACGGAACCCCACAATAGCATTGGCGGAGGCTCCACCGCCACCTGGGTCACCAATGCACCCAATGGAAGTGGCGACTACTTCGCCAACGGGGTCGCGGACCCCGTTCTCATTATCGACCTAGGGGCCGACCGCGCCCTCAGCGAGATCAGCACCTGGGGATATGCGAACTCCAATACAAACGGCGGACGTGAATTTAACCTCCGTTTCGCCACGAGCACAGAAGGCTCCGGAGGTTTTGGAGACTCAATCATTTATTCCCCCTCTTTTCAGGCTGCCTTCAACGCAGACACCCGCGACTCACATTCCTTCAGTCAAAACGTCACCGCCCGCTACGTCGAACTCACCTTCACCGACAACTGGCGGAATGGCCAAGGTGGCACTCCGGGGGGTGACCGCGTGGGGCTTGGTGAAATTGCTTTCGAGGACACCGTCCCTCCAACAGATCCGCTCCTTCAGGTCGATAATTCCTTCAACCTCGATCTCGATGGCTCAATCCAGACCTTCAACCTTGAAGTTTCCAATCTCGGTGCCACTCAAAACCTCACCCTCTCCAACCTTTCGTTCGGCGGCCCAAACGCCTCGGCATTCTTGATCCTCTCTTCACCCGGAAGCATCGTGCCTTCCAGCAGCGGAGTGATTCAGTTTTCCTTCAACCCCACCGGAATCACCGGCTCGGTGAATGCCTCACTCGACTTCGACACAAACGACATTACCCAACCGTCAGCCTCGGTTGCTTTGAGTGGCTTCATCCACGATCCCCGCATCTCTGCTCCGGGTTTCTTTGACCTCGGTAACTTCGAAATCGGTGCCGGCCCGGAAACCGATTCATTTACCATCAACAATCTTGGTGGAGGACAAAGCCTCAGCATCTCCGGAACCGAACTGACCGGGAGCAATGCCAACAACTTCTCAATCATTTCCGCACCTGCCTCGATCGCGCCCCTTGGCAGCGATACCATCACCCTTCAATTTGATCCTGCTGGTGGCGAAGGCATCTTCTCCGCCCAACTTAGCATCACCAGCAATGATGCCATCAATCCGGTTACCATTGTTAACCTCAACGCCCTTGTTGGGAACGCCATTCCAAACTCCGGCGTTCGCATCAACGAATTCATGGCCAGCAACGGCGACACTCTCAATGATGGGGATGGCGAATCTTCTGACTGGATCGAGCTTTACAATGCCGGCCCCGGACCAGTTGATCTATCCGGTTGGTCCCTCACCGATTCGGCAAACAATCTCAACAAATGGGAATTCCCCACCGGCACCTCCCTAGAGCAAAACGCCTATCTGATCATCTTCGCCTCCGGCAGAGACACCGATGACTATGTCGATCCCGATGGATTTCTTCATACCAATTTTAAGCTCACCACCGGCGGAGAATACCTTGCGCTCGTCGAAGCGAACGGCACTACCATCAAAAGCGAATATTCTCCCGAGTTCCCATCCCAATTCGGAGATGTCTCCTATGGAACTTTTGCCGAAGGAAGCGAAGCCACCAATCTTCTCGAGAGTTCCAATGCCGAGGTGCTCATTCCTGAAGACGGCGCCCTTGACCTCACCTGGACCTTCCCCGTTTTTGACACTCAGGGTTGGATTCGCCCCGAAACAGGAACCGGGGTGGGCTTTGACAATAGTCCCGACTTTCTTCCCTACATCGATATTAACATTGGCAGCGAACTTTCCGGGAAAGGAACCACCGCCTACGTCCGCATTCCTTTTGAGATCGCAGACATCAACCAAATCTCCACTCTCAATTTTCGGGCACGATACGACGACGGCTATGTTGCCTACCTTAATGGCGTTCAAATCACCTCTCGCAATGCTCCCATCAGCCCAGACTGGGAAAGTAACGCCACCGCCAACGCCAATGAAAGCGCCAACATTGATGACATCGACATCTCCGCTTTCATTACTGACCTCCAAAACGGAACCAATATTCTAGCTCTTCACAGCCTGAATCGCAGCGCCGGTAGCAGCGATCTCCTTATCGACGCCGAGCTTACTGCCACCGCGCCTCCCACCGGCCCACTCCTTTCCGGCTATCTGGCTTCACCAACCCCGGGATCAGAAAACCTCAGCGGCTCCGCCAATCCCGGACCTGAAATCGCCAACGTCGCCCACGCTCCACAACAGCCGTCGGAATCCGAAGACATCATCGTGACCGCCAACATCTCACCGAGACTGGTCGCGATTGGAGATGTCACCCTCACCTACCGAGTCCAATACGGAGCTTCCACCTCCATTGCCATGTTCGACAACGGAGCCGGAAACGATGCCTTCGCCGGCGACTCGGTCTACACCGGCACCATTCCATCCTCAGCCTATGGTCAGGAAGACATGGTGCGGTGGTTCGTCTCTGCCCTCGACTCATCGGGCAGCGCTTCACGGGCCCCTCTCTTCCTCGATCAAACCGGAAACAACCAATCGGCAGAGTACTTCGGCACCGTCACCAGCGATCCTTCCGTTTCCTCGGACCTCCCCCTCTTACAGTGGTTCAGTCCCAACCCCTCAGCCGGAAACACCCGTGGTGGAACCCGTGCCTCCGTATACTTTCTCGATCGTTTTTACGATAACATCTTCATCCGCCAGCGCGGCCAGGCCACCAATGGCTCGCAGTCACAGAAATTCGACTTCAATCGTGGCGAATCATTCTACATCAATGAAGAGATGCCCTCGGTCGGTGAGATCAACATCAACGGCCGTGGCGCTGACAGCACCTATGTCCGCCAACCCCTCTCCTTCGACACCCACCGCCTTGCCGGCAACGAATCCTGCCTTTCCTACCTCTGGCAACTCCGCGTCAATGGTGGCAGCGATCGTGTTGGCATCGCCATTGAACAAGTCGACGAAGACTACCTCGATCGCTACGGATACGACGAGGAAGGTGACCTGTATAAATTTGTCCAGCGCAACAATCTGAACCCGGTCTTTTTTGACACCATCACCGGAATCGAGAAGAAAACCGGCGACGAAGGCAACATCGACTCCGC
>JBDNAG010000169.1:0-3715 GCA_039768565.1 Akkermansiaceae bacterium
AACCATTGCAGACCCAGCTCGACTTCGGCGGGATCCGGAGATCTCGAGTAGAGTTGTTTGTAGGCCCTATCGATCCGCTCGGAAACCGGAGCCTTCAAGCCATGAAAATAATTGCCCATGGTTATAGCACGTGCGGTCATGAAGTGGCTGTTCATCATGAAAAGGTATTGCTGTGGAACAGTGCTGGTTGGACGTGAGGCACTTGTGGAAACCGCAGCCGGAAAATCAAAAAGCCGCAGGAAGGCGTCAGATTCAAAACGGTCGCCGGTTCGGCTAATAGTGGCGTAGAGAGTCCGACGCTTACTTCGCAAAATTTCTCCGTCGGGCTTTCCACCGACCTTTTGATCAAGTTCGCCTGTGACGGCCAGCAAGGTATCACGCCAAGCCTCGACTTCGAGTCGGCGGGGGTTCATTCGCCAAAGCAGCCTGTTATCACCATCGATGGCAAATTTCTCTTTATCAATTTGGCTGCTCATTTGCCAGGTCGATGAAAGCATGATCTGACGATGCAGGCGTTTCAGCGACCAGCCGTGTTCGACAAAATCACAGGCAAGCCAATCGAGTAATTCCGGATGGGTAGGCTCCTCGCCAAGAACACCAAAATTGCTCGGCGTCCGTACCAGAGCCTTCCCAAAATGCCATTGCCAGACCCGGTTCACAATCACCCGTGCTGTGAGGGGATTATCGGGCGCAGTGACCGACCGCGCCAACTCAAAACGCCCGCTTCCTTTGGTGTAGGGTCGCGGCAGGTCTCCGGCAAGAATCCGGATGAACCTACGGGGCACCAACTCACCCTTTTTCCGCAAATCACCTCTCAAGGCGACATGCATGTTGTTCTTGCCTGCTTCCTGAAGCACATGAGCAATCTCGTACTTCTTCGGAGCAACTTTTCTCAGCCGATCCAATTCGGCACGCATCGCGGCGACCTTCTGCTTCGCCTCCTCACCCATCGATTTCTCGACATCTTTCCGCTCGATTTTGAGTCTCTTGCTCTCCTCAACGAGGAAGCTATTAACGGCATTGTTCTGATTCTTAATCGCATCCTGCCCCTTCCGATAGGTATCGACGACCTCCTTGGAAACCAGAGGATGTTCGCCGATACGGGTGTTCTTAAAAATCCCGGCGATGGCATAGTAGTCCTTGATCGTGATGGGATCAAATTTGTGATCGTGACATCTGGCACAAGCGGCGGTGAGCCCCAGGAAGGCACGGGAGAAGGTATCGACCCGATCTGAGAGCGTCTCGGCTTGAGCTTGCGCTTTCGCTTCGGGATCGCCTCCATCAGAGGTGTAACTTGGGCCGACGACAAAAAAGCCGGTCGCAACCGGATCAGGATCATCCTCAAGAAGGTCGCCGGCGATCTGGCGGGAGACAAACTCGTTGTAGGGCATATCTGCATTCAGGGCATTCACGACCCAATCACGATACCTCCAGGCGTCGGGCAACGCCCTATTGTCGCCAAAGCCACCCAGCCCATCGCTGTAACGTGCGACATCAAGCCAATGCCTGGCCCAACGCTCACCGTAATGTTGCGAGCTTAACAGGCCGTGCACGACCTGCTCAAAAGCATCAATTTCAGGATCGTTGACGAAAGAATCAACCTGCTCCGGAGTTGGAGGCAGCCCAATCAAATTAAGATAGGCCCTGCGGATGAGAATTCGTTTTGTGGCCGGTGCACTCGGCTGGAGTCCCTTGGCTTCAAGTTTTCCCAGGACAAAGTGATCAATCTGCGCGCTTGGCCATGAGCTGTTTTTAACTGACGGAGGGGTCGCCTTGACCATCGGCTTGAAGGACCAATGCTCACGACGAAAATGATCCCAGTCGTAGGCTTCGGCAGGAGCCTCTGGGACGATCCCAGAGCTCGAATCAGCCCCGGTCCATGGCGCACCCATGGCCACCCAGTCAGCGAAGATCTTGATTTGTGCGTCACTCAGCTTCCCCTTCGGGGGCATCTCCATATCCTCGTTGCGGTAGTTGACAGCTTCGACGATAAAACTCTTTTCCGGATGGCCCGGTGTCAGCGCGGATCCGGAATCGCCTCCTTTCAGGTGTCCATTCCTTGAATCCAGAAAGAGCCCTGCTTTTAGCTTCCCCTTTTCCTCCGCCTTAACGGAATGACATCGATAGCATTTGTCAGCCAACAACGGCCGGACCTTGTTCTCGAAAAACTCAAGCTCTTCGGCCGTCGGGGGTGCAGCCTCAGTCCCTACTGCAAAGGTAATTCCGCAAAGGTAAGCAAACAAGACGATGGCCCATGAATTCGGCATCGCGGTGGAATATGAGCCATCAGCAAATCCTTTGGAAGGATTTTCCACCGACCCAAAATCTACAGGAGATTCTAACCCCGATCGAGATCTTCAATAGGAACCTCTATCTCAAGAAGAGACTCCCCAAGCTTTCCATTTTCAATCTTCACTTCTGACTCACGAACGAACTTGCCAGATGTGTCATAAGACCGAATGGCACATTCGTGAACAAGACCCTGGTCGTCGCTATTGCCGGCCCGTCCCAATTTAACAAACAACTTCCCCTTGCCGTCTTTGTCGGGCCCCAATCTCTCAAAGAGAGAAGTGAGATCGATCCCTACTTCAATCGGCGCATCATTGCCCGGCCCGGCGACCGGAACATGCCCGGCGTTGCCTCCACCAAACAAAGGCCACCCATTGAATGCCTCCGGCTTAAACTCGTGCTCGGCAATCGTCGAGCCCTCATCACCGGTCACTCCAATCGTCATCCGCAGGTCCGTCCGGTCACTGAAGGCCAGTTTGAGCCTCATCGTCCATCGCGGCTGATATCGGCTTACCTCGGCCCGGCCCAGATAATTCCCACGCTTCCAGGTCGGATCAATCATGGCACTATAAAGAAGATAAATTCGGCCATCTTTCGACCACGCTTTCCCCCATGAATTTACGACGATGTAGGCCCCGCGCTCCCAGTCGGCGAGGGTCACTTTCCCATCGCCATTGAGATCAACATCGTTGGTGATTTTGCCATCACCATTCACATCAAAACCAACCTTATCGTCATATCCCACACAGGTAATTCCGTGACCAAATCCACTCGGCCCCCAACGCACCCAGACATCCTCACCTGAGGCATACTCCTTTTCCGGAATCGTCTTGGTGACCTTCTTCAACTCACCCATGCGCCCATCAAGGGCAAGTAACCCACCAATCGTCCCGCCTTCCTTTTTTGGCTGGTTGCGATCATAGAGCCACCCCCGGGCTTCGTTAAGCTGCGCCACGGTGTTGGCAGGCGAATAGCGGTATCCGGACACGCGATACTCCATGGCCTCGCGCCAGATTTTATAACCATCTGGCCACGTCCCAATTTTGTTCAAGCGAACTCCGCCATATGTCCTGGCCGTGGGGATTCCGATACGCTTGGCAACCTCCCATCCATGATAAGCCTCCGAACCCTGGTTCTTGGCCTTGTTCATCATGTTCCAGGAGAAGTGGGCCGGAAACCAATTGGCATCGGTATCCGCGACCTTTCCATTCAGGACATTCATCTCGTAAGTAAAAATCGAAGCCACCGAGGCAAACTGACCGCAAGCGCCCCAGCGTTGTTTGTAGATGGGAGGAAATTGCGAGCGGGAGGAATTGTCCACTCGGGAAGGCAAGCGCGTTGGATCCACTTTTGCCTCCCCCACATCAGGGCCAGTCGCATCAGCCCAGGTGTCATATTCTTTTCCTTGTGAAGGAGGACGCGAAAA
>JBDNAG010000170.1:0-3911 GCA_039768565.1 Akkermansiaceae bacterium
CTTCGCACTATCGAAACTCCGAGGGAAGTTGTGGTCGAACTCCGAGTTCTTCGTAGTTAAAACCACTGGGACGGGGTTCATATTTCTCGGTGTATTCGATGCTCCGGTCGGGAGTAATCTTATTCTCGATGCCCATTCCCCAGTAGGTGGCATTGATAACGAGTCTTCTTAAATCTTCGCTTTGGAGGTCACGGGCACTTCCCATGGTGGTGTTGAAGACACGAGCATCTTTTCCTTTGCTCGTTTTCCAGATTTTGAACCAAGCAACGGGAAGGGCTTCTTTTTTGGTGTTTGCTTTGTCTTCGGGAGTGCGACCTGTGAGAGGTTGGCCCCAGACCAGGGCGGTGCAGTCTTTGGGGAGGGCGGTCCCCTCCTTATACGTGCGATAAACATCAGATGGGCCCCAGATATCCTTCACTCCTTTCACAATTGGATGGTCTGTGAGTTCCTTGACAATTGTTCCCCGAGTGGCTTCCCGGTGCCAACCTCCATGATGGCCCATGAAGGATCCTCCCAGAATATCCCGGCCAAAGTTAACACTCTTCCCACCGATTGAGTAGGGTAGGCGTCCCCGGAAGCCGTGATTGGCGGTGCGAAGTGCGATCATCGGTTTTCCGGAATCGAGATAGTTAACGATCTGTGTCAGCTGACCCTCAGGAAGAGTAAGCAAACGGTGGAAGAAAATCACAAGGTCGGCAGATTTAAGGTGCTCAAGCCCTGAAATACTGTGTTGCTTGAACTCGTCTTCTTTTCCTTTTTTTGGATAAACCGGCATTGTTGGATCGACTTCTCCTTTCTCGTTCATCCCGAAGAGGACAGTACAATCAAAGCCATGATGTTTACTGAGAATTCCAGCCATCATGGGCATGGCTTGCTCACTTCGATATTCCTGATCAGCGGCGATCAGAATGATGTGTTTTCCTTTGCCTGGGCCGTCTCCCCCCTGGTAGGTGAGCCACTTGGCGCTTTCCGGGACGGGGTGGGCTGAAAGAGAAAGCAGTGAAGACAGGATCAATAAAAGTGAGCGGCGTAGCATGATGATGAATATTTGAGGTTAGCGAATACTGGTGAGTTTGGGGGCTTCAGTGGAAGCCTTGATTTTTTTGATGGTCTCACGCAAGAGAGCGGCTTTTTGAATGCTGAGCTGTTTGGGGAAATTCGGTTCTCCGTCGTCAAACTCTACGGCCACCGCTTCCAAATCGGGAATGACCATCTTGGCATGGGAGCCGTAGCTGAGAAGAATTTCCATGATTTTTGGGGTTCGTTTTTCGCTGGCCCAGGGATTCTGTTTCCCGGTGTAATCGACGCAGGCTTTCATTCCTTCTTTGATATGGTTGGCGGCGAGCACATTTAATCCTTCAATTCGTATGTCGGATGCAAACATGACACCGCTCGGTGCTGGTTTTTCGATGGCCTCAAGAATGGCTGGAAGGAGAGGCTTGATTTCAGTTGGAGCAAGGTTGCGATAAACTGAGCCAAAGCTGCCCCTCGCCCGACCGTCTTGATTTTGCAGTCCAGCCTTTACGGCCTTATAGAGAACTTCCCGGTCAATTCCTTCCAGAGACCGGCTGAGCAGGCCACCCCTGTTATTAAAAAGGGCGAATGAGAAATACCTCTGCTGCATCCCGCGCGGGTCTTTTTTTAGATCAACTTCAGTCAGGAGTTCAAGAAGCCTAGGGGCTGTCTTCATCGCGGGCTTGCCGATGGCGGCAAGGGCCTCGGCAGTTTTGATACGAAGCCAGAGGTCATCTGATGAGAGGTTCTCTTCGAGGGCATCGATGGCAGCCGTGCCACGTCCCCGGAGAGCGATGATAGCTTGGCTGGCTCCCAGTTGCTCATAAAGATTTTCGGATTTGAGGAACTTGATCAGGGCGGATGCCGGAGTAGTACCCTTGCGACGTCCAATGGCCAATGCTGCTCTTTCCCGGACGACGGGAGACCAGTTTCCAAGGGCCTCGAGGAGGGTGTCGCCATTGAGAGAGTCGTAAGCTGAATTACGATCTTTGTTGTTCCAACCGTGGCCGGCACGGATGAGGGACTCAGCTTCGTGGACTGTGATGCGTGGTGCAATGGGATCACGTTTTCCGGTGAGCCAAATCTTCTTGAGAGGCATCGCGTAGGCTAAGAGATATGCGCCTGTACAATCCCAGTTGGCATAGCTGTCCTTTTTTATGGAAGGTGGGCCCAAGTGAACGAAGGTGCCATCCCACTTGCGAGCGAGATCAAAATACCAGCTGCCGAATTCCTTCATCCACGCTCCAGTGGCGTTTGGGCCGGATTGTGCAACTCCAGGCATGGCCCAAAGGATATTGCAAAAGTTTCCGGTGTGTCCGCCGTCACGCTCGGGGCCGTGCGAAGCAACGCTCATCCGTGAGAAATACTCGGCAGCTTTTGATTCACCGAGAAAGCTAAAGA
The DNA here is from genome assembly GCA_039768565.1 of Akkermansiaceae bacterium. Lineage (GTDB taxonomy): Bacteria > Verrucomicrobiota > Verrucomicrobiia > Verrucomicrobiales > Akkermansiaceae > SW10. The sequence continues at coordinate 2,416 of JBDNAG010000170.1, forward strand.
GAACCGCGGCCATCCCGTTCTTGCCGTTGTCATCGTGGGATTCGATCCAGGGTGCGTGATCTCCATAGGGGACGGCCCCTTTTCCATTATAGAAGCGGAGGAGTTTGGCACTTTTTTCAATCGCATCGGAGACCTTGGGCTCATCAATTCCAGCTGCCCTTGCGAGGATCAGAGATGTAGTCAGGGGCAAGCCGGGGGCATTCATCATACCGTAGCCGCCGAGGCGTCCGTCGGGATTTGCAAAACGGTGACCCCATGAACCGACAATGCTCTGACCGTTGGCGGCTTCCATTGCGAGGCGTTTGAGGTCGGGGAGGAAGGTTTTGTCCCCTGTGGAGAGAGTATACTCCGAGATGAGCATGATAACGTAACCGTAGTACCACGTTTGGAAGCTCTTTTCGTTGTAGTCGGCAGCCCACTCTACTTCCTTTCGAATGAGAGCGGAATAGTTTGGATCGCCGCTTGCGAGCAAGGCTAGAGCATTCAGGGAACGAGTGATTGGATTTACACGATAACCTGGAGATTCAATTCTTGCGGCGAGAATTTTACATCCGCGATCGAAAATAGCCTTGGATTTAGCACATTGGTAGGGAGCGGTTTTGCTGTAGTCGCCGAGAACCCTTAGCTTGAGGGTGATGTTTTCTGTTTTTCCTTTGCGCCAGCGGACGAGGGGAAGGGCGCCTTGTGCTTGATTTGATTCGGCCTCGATTAAGGCATTCCCCAATTCAGTACGAGGGTCATACGAGAAAGGTTTGCCGCGAACTCCAAGAATGACGTCACCTTCTTCCAGGTTGCCATCGGACGGTGAGCCGGTCTCTACCCGGGTAATTCTAATTTGACGGGCATCGGATGTAACCATCTTATCGCTAAAGATCCAGCCGCGTGCGCCGGTGGCGCCTAGGTTCCAATCGTGGACCGCTCCTTCCGGAATATGGTCGCCCTTGGTGAAGTCGGGTTGGCTCATCTTGCCGGCGGGACCTGCGGCATGAGTATAAGAGGCAGAGAGAAGTATAGCTGCGATTCCGGGGAGTTTTGAGCGAATCATGGGAATAGGAGAGAGTGTCAGAACCAAAAATGAAGACAGTGTTTCGGGAGTGCCGGTTCCACAGGAAGAAGTAGTGTGTGGGGTGTTTTTTGTCCAGCAACCGAAGCTTACCCCGGCAATGGTTCTCGTTGGTCGCTTGCCCGCAAAAGGGTAGCGGGGAGTTGGTTGGTAATTTTTGATGAGCCGTCACGGGTTGTCGAGAGGGCGAAGCGAGTAGTGGAGAAAGCTATCGACACCAGATTTAAAAGGACGTTTTCTTGAGCTGAATCGGCCCTTACAGAAGCGCTACGGCTAGTTGGTGAAATGAAGGTTGTGCTCTAGTCGCTTGCAAGAGGGTGCCTTTCAGATCGCTTTGATACCCGTTCTTCGCGGCAAAATGTGGCTGGTCAATTCATCGAGTTTGGGAGGGTGACCGTTGTGCTGGTATTTGGTAATACCTGTTAAGACAGGA
>JBDNAG010000171.1:0-17623 GCA_039768565.1 Akkermansiaceae bacterium
AATAACACCAAGCCGGTTTACCTTATTTGTAACGGTGACGAGTCCGAGCCCGGAACTTTTAAGGACCGCTACATCCTTCACCAGGACCCTCACCAGCTCATCGAGGGCATGATTATCTCCGCCTATGCAGTTGGGGCTCACGTCGCTTATATCTACATCCGAGAGGAATTTCCGGAGGCTGCTGTTACATTGGAAAAGGCCATCGCTGACGCCAAGAAGAACGGCTTTATCGGAAAGAATATTCAGGGCTCTGGATTCGACCTTGAGATTTACGTTCACCGCGGAGCGGCCGCCTACATATGCGGAGAAGAGACCGGCCTCATCGAGTCTCTCGAAGGAAAACGTCCCTACCCACGAATCAAGCCTCCTTACTTCCCCGCAGCGATTGGACTCTACCTGGCACCAACTATCGTGAACAACGTTGAATCACTTTGCCACGTTGTCCACATCCTCCGCATGGGAGGCGAGGAATACGTAAAACTTGGAACTCCGAGAAACTCGGGGACACGCATTGTTTGTGTTTCCGGCGATGTAAAAAAACCAGGCTTCTTTGAAATCGAAGTTGGCAAGGTCACCTTTGAGGAACTCCTCTATGACATGTGTGGCGGTCCCAAAGACGGGCGCAAACTCAAGGCGGTCATTCCTGGTGGCTCGTCGTCCAAAATTCTTCGTTGCAACGAAACCTTCAAGATTGGTCGCGGCGAAGACGCCAAGGATATGACCTTCTGGCAACTCCCTCTCGACTTCGACACCTTGGCAGCAGCGGGCTCCATGGCAGGTTCGGGCGGGGTCATCGTGATGGACGACACCCGGCGCATGTCATGGGTGCTCAATAATATCACCCACTTTTATGCGCACGAATCCTGTGGGCAATGCACGCCATGTCGGGAAGGATCGACTTGGATGAAAAAAGTTTCCGACCGGATCGAAGACGGCAAAGCGACACCTAATGACGTTCAGGTTCTCGAAGACATTGCCTACCAAATCGATGGCAAAACAGTCTGCGCCTTTGGCGAAGCCAGCGCATGGCCGGTTGAAGCAATGATTGATAAGTTCCGCGACGAGCTTGTAAGTGAGACTTCGGACGGCAACGATACGCGATCCGCAGAGCGGGTTGCCCAGGAGCAGTTCCTCTCAACTGTTCAATCATGAAGCTGTTACTCTGTATTCTCTCTCTAATTTGCGCCTCGTGTTCCGACACCATTCTTGTCGTTGATGAATCGGGAATGCCGATTGAGGGGGCGCAGATCAGACCAATGAGCCGGGGCTTTGACTGGCCATCAAAACTGACCAACGCAAAGGGCGGCGCCTTTATTCACCAGGACGTCCCCACCATCGACTTCGTGCGGGTTTCAAAAAACGGTTATCGCCCTCATCCGCCGGTAAACTTCGAACTACCAAAACCAATCACTGTGGTTCTTCAGCGATAGCTTCGCTCCTCGAGTTCCCATTCAGCCATTGTTGAACCGTTGGCCTAGGGCGCCAACTTCCACCAGAAGCTTCGCAACGGGAATTTTCGGTTTCCACTTAAATCTGGTCCTATACCAGGTCCGGGAATCAATTCAGCGGCATGATGAAGCTCTAATCCCCCACCAGCTTGATCGCATCACTCTCTATAATCCACGGGTAATCTGAATATGCCATGAAATGAGGACAATGATCATTTCACCCTCCTAACTCGCTGCTTTACCATTTCATCGGCAATCACAGCCACCAGGAGGACCAATCCAACGATCAAGAATTCCATATGTGACTTTAACCAATCGACGAGGTTAATCATATTTTTCAAGAGTTGCATCACGGCTGTTCCAATCACTACACCAACGATCGTCCCTTCCCCCCCACGAAGACTACAGCCGCCCAATACCGCGGCCGCGATCGCATAAAGTTCGTAGAAGTTTCCGAAGTCACTCGGCTGAGCCGAATTACCATTCAAGATAAAGAGTAAGCCACCCAGCGCTGCCAACATTGAGCAAATCACATAGGAAAAAATTACCATTCGGTCGGTATTGATCCCGCTCAATCGAGCCGCCTCTTCATTATTGCCCAGCGCAAATAAATATCGGCCCCAAACGGTTTTGTTCAAAAAAACCCATGCGATCGCGGCGACCACCAGTAAAATTACGAAAGGATAAGGGATCCCAAATTTATTCGTTACCGCGATGGCCTCCGTTCCCCAAGTTCGAAACGCCTCGTATTCACCTCCAAACCCCTGCGACTGGTCCTCCGCAAGTCCCCGCGTTGCTCCACGGTAGATCAACAGACTACAAAGCGTCACGACAAAGGGCTGTAGCTTTAGCTTGGTAATCAAAAAGCCATGCCAGAGTCCGATACTCATAGACACAATGATCGCCATAAACACAGCCCCCCCCGGAGACCAACCTTGTTTCATCACCAACCACGGAACTCCACAACCAACTAGACAGACGACCGATCCAATCGAAAGATCGATTCCTCCGGTGATAATCACAAACGCCACCCCGATCCCAAGCAATCCATAGAGCCCGGTTCGCTCAAGCAACTTGCCTTGATTATATCCCCCCAAGAAATTTTCCCCCAGAACCGCGGTCGCTACATAAATCACGATCAGCGTGATCAGAATGCCTTTGATTTTTTTCATCTTATTCTGCTTTGTTAATTTTTCCTCCCGTGGCCAATTCCATGATGGCCTCTTCATTGAAATCCTCCCTAGCTAACTCCCCCGTGATCCGCCCTTCGTGCATCACAAGGGTCCGGTCTGCCATACCCATGATCTCTTCCATTTCGCTGGAAACAAATAAGACCGCCATTCCCTCTCGTGCGAACTTCTCCATCAGAAGATATATTTCCTCCTTCGCCCCAATATCGATTCCACGGGTTGGCTCATCAAGAAGTAATACCTTGGGTTTCAACGCCAACCATTTTGCGAGAACAATCTTTTGCTGGTTTCCTCCCGAAAGAAAACGGGCCAATTGCCAGGAACCCGGTGTCTTCACACTTAGAGCAGATGTCATCTCGTCCACCAGCTTTTCCTCCTTGTTTGTGTTCAAAAATGGTCCTTTGGCATCTCGTTGAAGTGAGGCCAAGCTCATATTCTCCTTCACCGCCATGTCAAGAATGAGCCCCTGCCCCTTCCGATCTTCCGGCACGAGGGCAAGCCCACGTCCTAGCGCCTCTTTTGGTGACCTTGGCACGCCACTCCGACCTCCCAATAAAACTTCTCCGCCAAGTGCGGGCTGCGCTCCAAACAAGGCTGCGAGCATCTCGCTCCGGCCCGCCCCCACCAATCCGGCAACTCCAACCACTTCACCCGACCTTACCTCGAAATCGATCCGATTCGACGGATGCTCCACCGTGCGTAACCCTCGAACCGAAAGCGCCACTTCTCCTAGTTCATGTTCTGTCCGTTGATAAAATTGTGAAACATCACGCCCCACCATCATCCGAACCATGGCGTCATGGTCGATCTCACCTCTCTCAAGCATCCCAACATTTTCTCCGTCACGAAACACCACCACACGGTCTGCCAATTCCTTAACCTCTCCGAGCCGATGAGAAATATAAATGACGCTCACCCCACTTTTGCGAAGATCACGGATCACTTCAAACAAACACTCGGATTCGCGCAACGACAGACTCGAAGTCGGTTCATCCATGATGATAACCTTAGCCTCGGTCGACAGCGCTTTCGCAATCTCAACCAACTGCTGCTTCCCAAGCGTCAACTCGCTCAACAAGGTTTGCGGTGAAACCTTAAGGCCCACCAATTTTAAAACCCGCATTGCTTCACGCTCGATAATCCCCTGATCGATCCAACCAAACCTCCCTGGCTCGCGCCCCAAGAATATATTAGCGGCCACCGTTAGGTTTTTCGCCAAATTTAACTCCTGGTGGATCAGCGCAATTCCCGCTTTCTGGGCATCCTGAACACGTGAAAATTGCACGCACCTTCCGTCAACCAATAAATCCCCCTTATCCGCAGGCTGGACCCCTGCGAGGATCTTCATCAGCGTGCTTTTACCAGCCCCGTTCTCGCCAATCAAGGCGACCACCTCAGCAGAATTCACCTGCAAATCAACACCCGAAAGCGCTACCACTCCCGGGAAGTTTTTGGTAATTTTTCGAACCTCGAGGAAAGGCTCGCCCATCATTTCCCGAGCTTGGAATTCAAATCTTTCCAAAAATTATTCACGTCCGCTTTCCTAATCTGGCGCGCTGGAATATCAATGAAGTTGCTCTCAGGAATGACCGACATGTCGCCACTGGCGAGGGCGTGAAGAATCTTAATGGAACGATTGCCATACTCATATGGGTCCTGCACCACGGTGCCGTGCACCGTGCCATCTTTGATTGCTTGCAGCGTGACATCGTCTTCGTCAAACCCAACCACCTTGACTTCCCCAACTTTCCCTGCCTGCTTCAAGGCTTCCAAAATAAGGGGAGGGTTGTAGGCGAAAAGACCCACCATCGCTGCGACTCCTTCATGCTTCGTCAGCATATCTTCCACATTCGCCTTCCCTTTCGCTCGATCAAATTGATCGGTCAATGTAGCAAGCACAGTATATTTTCTGCCGATCTGTGACTGCCCGGGGGCGTCATAACGACTGGAATCCTTTTCCCGCTCTAGAAGACAATCGATCACGCCCTGACGGCGACGTTTGGCATTATCCTGCTCAAGCCGCCCGATAAAGAGAACAACCTCTCCGCCATTGGGAATGGCCTCCTTGACCAACTCACCGCACATCCAACCGGCATCGTAGTTATCCATCCCCACGTAGACCTGTCGTTTGGTCGTAGGAGCATCGGTGTCCATCGTGATCAAAATCGAATTTTCCGCAACTTCGTCAAACAGACCCGCCTGATTGACGGGATCAATAGCCGCAACAGAAATACCATCAACCCCTTTGGCCAATAAATCCTCGAGCTTCGATTTTTGATCATCGCCCGATGAAGGCATAATAACCTCAACATCTACTCCCAACTCCTTACCGGCATCTTCTCCGCCTTTTTTGCAGATGTCCCAAAACGAAGCCACCCCTGTCGTAACCAATGCATAGCTCTTCTTCCCATCTTCCTTCTTCCCACAACCAGAGAATACGAATACCCCAAGCGCCAGCGTGCAAGCCAAAAACTTCTTCATAAGACAGGAATGAAAACCCGTGACTCGTGTCTGGGCCAGCAGAAAAACACCTGATCTGCCATGGATCAGAGCCTATAATGCCTTCCCTGGCGATTGAGGTTTTGGCTGCGACTGCGGTAATCGCCCCCTCAAGACTCAAAGGCGAAACACTAAATCAGCAAAAGCACGATTCATAATCAGACAAGAACTCTTCGGACCTCCAGCCCTTGATACCAAATTCCTCAATCAACCTTTGATAGACGACGTCCTTCCAAATTCCACCGTTGTTATCAAGCTTCAGGAACCGTGATCTGAAAGCACCAGAGTTACGGAGGCAGGGCCTAGCATACCCTCCTTTTGCCACCTCAAAAATCCCTTCAGAAATCCTCTGCGATTGGGAAGAATCTCATCGAGGTCGATTATAACAGTCCGTATAGGACTCTTCTCTAAATTAGATGCTGTCATTGGAGAGTCAACTTCGCCAAAATAATCACCTCTCCCACGAACTTACGACAACCATTACGGGATCCAGTCAAATCGCTAGCGAAACTGCCCAGCTTCCTCGGAAAAATGATAATCAGCAGTGGCTAGGCGCTTGGTTAGCGAATTTTCATCCAAACCGTGTGTTTTGCAAAGATCATTGAGCGAGCTTGCGTTATTTCGTAACTCGGTGTTGACCAGACCGACGAGGAGGTGAGGATCCATCGTCTCGAAGGTTTTGAGATTCATGCCGGAGTGGTGAATAAGACTGAATCGGGTTGACAGCGAGCGCTTTTTCCAGCTAAACCCCGCTCGCGCGGCGTCGGAAACGTCGCACCCCGAACTTTAAGGGCATCCCATGAAAAAAGACATCCATCCTGATTACCATCCCGTAATCTTCCAAGACATGACCTCCGGTCACCGTTACATCACCCGATCCACCGCCAAGTCTGATAAGACCGAGGAAATCGATGGGGTTGAACATTTCGTTATCTCGATGGGCCTCACGGCCGATTCGCACCCCTTCTTCACTGGTCAAAGCACCTTTGTTGATACCGAGGGTCGCATCGACAAATTCCAGAAGCGCTTCGGCACCGTACGACGTGCCAAGAAGCCCACTCGGGCTCAAGACTAGAGACTCTCGTTTCTGTTCTTACACTTTCAAAAAGGCGGCTCTTCACGGAGCTGCCTTTTCTGTTTAAATCCCCCCATGGACGAAATCGTCGAAAAACTCCTCCCCGCCATCGAGGAACAATTAACCTCGCCCGAAACTCCCTATGTGCGCGAGGCCTTTTACCGCATTCTGACGGAACCGGATATCGAGGAAAACGAAGCCAAGGCCATGCTTGCTTTCTGCCTCGCAGATGAGATGGAAGCAATGATGGCCGACGAACGCGAGTTCGATAGTGATCGCTACCAGATGCTCCTCACCCTCCTTCCGGTGATGCCCGAGGGAAGATAGGCATTTCAATCTCTTCCTGTAAAATTTCTCCGTCTTTTCCTTCTTGCTTTCATTGCTTATACCTACGGAAGGCAAGGAACAGCTCCTCTCGAGGTTCACGGGGACAACGCCCCCCCTAGCCGCCGCAAGAAAAAATGGCCGATGTCGAGTAAGAGGGTCTCGTGAAATCTAAATCCTAAAAATTGTAGAAACACAAACACACACAAAATCATTATGTTTCTCCGCGATTTCGAAAGTGGAAATCTTAGTCAACAGAGCCTCTATCACCAGATAGTAGATCTTAGGAGCCATCCCCAATCGATGGTGCAAACAGATGTATGCCGATGCAATGCTGGGGCTAAAGATCTTGCAGGAGAACATCGAAACCACGCTTTAAGCACGGCAAACCGACGGAATTTTAAGCGATTGGCAATTGGGGGAAAGGCGTGCCTTCAGGTCCTCCTTCCAAAATGAAGTAGAGCCGCCGCGGAACCAGCACGGGGCTTCATCCCGCCAAAACCAAATATCGAAGTCATATTTGGACGTGGGACTTCATTCATGACTCCACAGTAAACGAAGGTAGCATCTTGATATGCTGATCCGAAAAACTTTTCCACGGATACTGATATTCTCACCCAGAGAAAACCCTAACCTTAAAGAATGGCAAAAAGATCTAGCATCCCTCGCTCCTATCCGAAGCCCCCCTGTTAAGCGCTTGCCTTATCTCAGAGTTGTTACCACCTCAAAGACTAGCTTAATTCATCGACAAGGTGCTGGCTCTGTTTCTTGGGACCGCTTCAGCGATTAGAAAACAGGCCCTATTAATGAAAATCCTATTTAGCAATCGAAGCGGATGGGTATTGTCCATCCCAGTCAAATCCATTTTTTTCAATTTTAGAAACCTGCAAGGTATAAAACCCAAGCTTAATGTTTTTGAGGCTAAAGACTACAGAACCAGTTGTATCAGTAACCTCCTCACGACTATAAACCGTTCCACTAGTCTGATTGATTATTTTCATGGTGACTCTAGCGCCTGTAACAGGACGCTTTGAATCGTCAACAAGACTAAGATTTGCCGATAAATGCTTATCTGAAAGGCGACCACCAAAGCTTGAGAGCTTAGCCTGACTCACAAACATTCTTTTATCAGACGTATTCCCCGGGATCACCTCTATCGTTACTGAAATTGAGCTTTCCAAATCAGCACTATCCGATACCTCGGCTGTAATCATATGAAGTCCTTCTGATAGAATCACTAACAAGTTCTCTCCCACTCCAAGGTCTCCATCAACATTTGAGCGCCAGTTAATAAACTGAGAGAGAGAACCGTCTTCTTTATCATTTGCCATTCCGCTCAGTGTAATCGCCTCATCAGCTCTGAATCGTACCCCGTTAATTGGATCCGAGATAAGAATCTCAGGACTAGTATTCGAAGTTTCGCTATTTAATTTCAAGCGACCTACGCTTAACAAAGGCTCGGCAATCCCATCAGGATCTCCCCCAAGCAAATATTCCAACTCTCCTGAGCGCCATGCATCATCAAGAATCGCCTGCTCAACAACTTTAACCGCGTTTATTCCAGTCTCACCGCGATAGGGGTTCGAAGAGTTTGCAATATACAGAGCAGCTGCCCCTGAGACGTGAGGGGCGGCAAAACTCGTTCCGGAAGCTCTAATGTAACCTCCAGGAACCGGACCTAAAATATCAACACCGGGTGCACAAATATCAATACTACTTCCATAATTACTGAAGCTAGCGAAGTAATCATCACCGCCATAAGCAGTAGAAGCGCCAAGACCACCAAGCTTGCCATCAGAATCAACAAAAGCAGAAACAGTAATAGCATTAGGAGCAGAAGCCGGTGAAAAATTTGCTGAATCCGCAGAGCTATTGCCTGCAGCTACTACACAGACAACCCCTTTATCTATTACCTCTTGAACAGCGTCATTTAATACTCTGTTGTAGTCACCACCGATACTCAGATTTGCTACATGAATATCATTTGTCTCATCCTCATCGAGATTGAGTCCAACGATATGGTCAAGCCCCTCTATGATTACACTCGTGTATCCGTTACCATTGCTATCAAGAACCTTAACAGCGTATAAACCAACTCCAGGAGAAACTCCCACGGTTCCTATTGTGTTATCGATAGCACCAATTATTCCCGCGACAAATGTTCCATGACCATGATTATCGTCATAACTATTATCGGAAGCTAACCCAGTATTTGAGTAGTAAAATCTCTTTCCCCCTATGACGTTAAGATCTGGATGATCATCATCAATTCCAGTATCTAAGACTGCAACATTCACCCGACTCAAAAGATCATTATCTTGATTATCGATCTCCACCAGTAGATCAGAATCCACACGGTCCAAGCTCGTCGAAACGTTTTGTGTAAACGTCGAAATTTTAGAATCAGCAACGATATACTTTATATCCGCCCTCTTAGACAGCCCATTAGCAATTGCTTTTCCAGCTGAAAACGAGAAGCCACGGATCACATTCTTATACTTTTTTTCAGCGACTAACCCATATTCCCTTTCGACCCCCCTGATACTAACAGGAACATCTTTCACACTCTCATTAAAGACAGCAATGTAACGTTGTAAATCCTCTCGAACAACTAACTTTTCAACCCTGTTTACCAAGCCAAGGCTTACTTGGGGGCGATCTTCAATAGTCAAATCTTCATCAGCGAAATTGAAGATTTCTCTAGCCTTGTTGTTCCCCGTTAGAATATCGCCATCATTTGCTAAAATAGCCCCACTTTCTGTGTTACCAGCATCTACATCTTCTCGATCTAAATCACCATTGGCACTACCTGTGTTTTCTTTAGGAATCCCTAATTTACCGTCATAGCTACGGAGATGCGCGATAAACTCGTCAAAGTTCACATCACCACTCTTATCGTTATCCAGACTTTTAAAAAGGACGTTAATTCTTTCTGGAGAAGCACCAGAGAAAACTGGGATCAATCCAAACTCTTTATGCGACAATACTTCATCATGCCCTGAAATCTGGGCGAACTCATCAGCTCTTCTTTGCTCAATCCCCTTGCGAATCTCCTCCTGAATAATTTGTCGCGTATTATCAGAAACAACCACACCATTTTCGGTTTGATTACGGCGTATCGCGCGCATGATCTTTAGGGAAGATTTAATTGCCTGTCGCTCTTCAATATCAATGCGGCCATCATTATTGATATCGCATTGCTGAAGGAGCTCTGGGAGGAGCCCATCTCCAAAAGACTTATCATCGGCAATCGCCGAGAGCACGCTCAAGATAGCCGCTGTTACCATGATTTTAATTTTTGCGATCATTCTGCTGGATATGTTAAATTTTAGGGATCCTACAATAGTCCTCTTGAGATCACTTAGATCGACGGCCTAAAATTCAGACTCGTTACATTTTTTATTGATCCTGTTAGCAGCCTTCTGAAGTAAGTGTGAGATTGAATCCTGATCAGTTTCCTGCTGACTTCCTGATGGTCAGCTTCTTGGTCCGACCGAGATGAGCCCTTTGTCCTCGTCCGGCACTCCTGATCACCTGAAACGCCCATCGAGCCCATTTATGGCTTCAGTTTGCCGCAGGAACACTTTGGGTCCAAGCTCCTCAACAAAGACAAGAGTGACCTGCACTACCCTTCGGATGCTTGCCTTTATATAAGCTCAATCTCGATCTGAGGCGAAAATTATCGGTCTACAGTATCGACTGGGACAATTGGCAAAATCCTTCCCCGTTACCCTCGCACTTGGCAGGTGCGCTGACGTATGATCGATTCTCCCGCTTCGGACTACTCTGAGTTGGTCTGACTTCCATCCTTCCTTTTCGGGACCTCTGTTCCATTGAAAGTTGTCCACAGCCACCGGGAGGCTTCCGAAAGAAAATTTAATTCTTCAAGTTCCCAGCCATCTTTCTTTCCGAGTATCACGCGCGGAGGGCCTCGCCAGATTGACAAAAAGAAGGTTACGGGTCCCGGTTCATCCCTACATCGGAGCCAGAAGGAGTCGGATTTGCACAAGCTCTAGGATTGTTCCAGCGAGCCATTCCTCGGCAAGGCTCCATTACCCGACTTCTCAGTCCAACCTCATCGCATTACTCAACAAATTGCTCTTTCGCCCGCGGAAATTCCGGCCTAACATCTTGCCCTCATGGGCATCTTCGACAAACCTCGGCTCAAGCGTGCTTCGAAAGGAAGCGACAATCTTCCCCACGATCTCTGGACCAAGTGCCCCGATTGCGGGGAATTACTTCACACCCTTGACCTCAAACAGAACGACCTTGTTTGCACAAACTGCTCCCATCACTTTCTGATGGGGGCCTATGACCGCTTCAATCTAATTTCCGATGAAGGCACCTTCGAAGAGACGGAAACCGAACTCATTTCGACAAACCCCCTTGGCTTTTCGAACTACGCCGAAAAAACCGAACTCCTGCGCGCCAAAACCAGCCTCAAGGACGCCGTCGTCACAGGTAAACTCGAGATCGGGGGCAATCCGGCCATGGCTGCGGTCATGGACTTCAAGTTCTTTGCCGGCTCCATGGGGTCGGTGGTCGGCGAAAAAATCACCCGGGCCATTGAACAAGCCACCGCGGAAAAGCGGGCCATCCTGATCTTCTCTTCATCATCCGGCGCACGCATGCAGGAAGGCATGCTCTCCCTTATGCAGATGGCCAAAACCTGCGGAGCGCTCGCTCTTCATTCCGAAGCCAAACTCCCCTATATTTCCATCTTCACCCACCCTACCACTGGTGGAGTGACTGCTTCCTTTGCGACTATTGGCGATATCAATATTGCCGAGCCCAAGTGTATGATCGGCTTTGCAGGACCACGCGTGGTCAAGGAAACAACCCACCAGGATCTCCCTCCCGGATTCCAGACGGCAGAGTTCATGCTCGACCACGGCTTGGTCGATGCCATAGTGCAACGCCGCGATCTTCGCCGTAAATTGTCGCAGTATTTGGACTACACCATGCCTGCTCGATAACTACTAACGTCTGGCCAGGACTCGTGGGTGGCTAGTATTACCGTAACGGTCCACCGAGCTCACCGCCACAGCATCAGGGATGCCGTTGAGGATCGTTTTTGTCCCGCTGACAATCGTCGCAAGTCGCCATGTTCGCCCAATTCGAACTTGAATCGCATATTGTGAACAACCAGCTACCGGACTCCACACTACATTCAGATTCCCTTTCGATCCCGACGCGAGGACGCTCGGGGATTTCGGAAGCTTACTACTAGACCAAGGCATGGGAGGAACCAATGCGGGTTCCTGATAAAACTCTTTCACAAGATCTTTGCTGATGCCACCCCGATTAGCCATCAAGGATTTCATACTCCAAAAAACGTGTCCCACATAGTTTTTCCCGACTGATCGCGTGAGGGAAACTTGATTTAAGATCTCGCTAGCCGGACGCCCGGGATCCTCGCTTGAATTAATTCTAGAGGCCGCAATTCCAGGCCAAACAGGGCGTGTCCCCTGTGACCTCCACCAAGTGATCAAGCGAGTAAAGCTCTGGGGACTCTGGATTCGCCAATAAAGCTGCGGAGACAAATAATCACACCAACCTTGTTGCAACCACTTTCGCGAATCAGCCGCCAAATGATAATAGGAATCAATCGCAGCCGTCGTGCCTGCCGGGACTCCCGGGCGCCAGATCCCAAATGGGCTGATTCCAACCCGAACCCACGGCTTCTTCGCCTTAACCTTGGAGTACATTGATTTCACAAATCCATCCGAGGCTACGCGGCGAGCTGCCGGGGTTTTGCCATCAGGGAAAACCTGCTTTGCACGACCTTGTGAATCGACGTCGGGATAAGGGTAAAAATAATCATCAATATGTATGCCATCGATATCATATCGGTTCACCACATCCATAATAACTGAAAGCGCACGTTGCTGGGTGAATGAGCTGGAAGGGTCCATCCACTTATATGTCTTAAAGTCCCGAATCACAGAGGGATGAGTCTTCACGACATGATTTTGAGCTGTCGGAATCTTACTGCTTGGTAAGGCTCGAAAAGGATTAAACCAAGCATGCACCTGAATACCGCGTGCGTGTGCCTGCTGAATGCAATAGGCCAATGGGTCATAACCGGGCGAACGCCCCTGAGTTCCGCTAATCCAGTGACTCCAAGGTTCAAGCCGAGATTGATAAACAGCATCAGCATTAGGCCGCACTTGAAAAATGACCGCATTCATCTTCATCGAAGCCATGCGATCAAGAATTGCTCTCATTTCGGCCTGCTGGGTGGCCGCACCCATCCCCTTTTTTGAAGGCCAATCAATGTTGTAAACACAGGCCACCCAAGCCGCCCTAAATTCGCGGGGCACCACAGGGGCCACCTCACCAACCGGAGCGTATTTCTGCGCCTGTGAAAGCCCGGAAAAGAAAAGATACAAAAAGAGAAACCGCAGCATCATACCAAAGCGTGGTCAGTCGACATAAATTCTCAAGACAAAACCCTAATCGAGCTCCTATCCGTATAGAAAACAATCATCTTGTTGCACCTCTGACCGTATGCTGTCCTGCACGAATTCGCCTTCAAAGAAACAAAAAACCGATAGCTGATTGAATCTAAATCACCTTCTCAATAATCCACTGACCGTCCTCAGACCTCAGTTCATGAGTAACGCACTCTAAGCGATCTTCCGGCTCATGAGTGATGTAGAGGATCTGGGTCAATTTATTCGAAGCAATCCGATCGATCACACCCAAGACCAAGGCACGGTTCATTGGATCGAGTCCCTGGCAGGGTTCATCAAGAACCAAAAGCGGAGGGCGCTTCACCAGCGCTCTGGCGACCAAGAGTAATCGTTGCTGGCCATAGCTGAGAGAACGAAACGGCCGATCGGCCCACCGGCTCATCCCAACCAAGTCCAGCCACATCCCGGCCGTCTTCCAATGCTCGGGAGACACATCCTGATAAATGCCAACGCTATCGAAGAGTCCAGATGCAACAATTTGTAGAGCATTAAAGCTTACCCGATGTTGTTGATGAAGAGACGGCGAAACGATTCCAACGTAGCGTTTGATCTCCCAAATCGATTCACCCAGCCCACGCCGCATGCCCATCACAGTCACATCATTGGAGTAGCATTGCGGATGATCACCAGTAATCAAATTAACAAGCGTCGATTTCCCGCAACCATTTGGTCCGGAGATTTTCCAATTCTGACCGCGCTCAATCGACCAATCGAAACGCGCAATAATCTCTCGCCCTCCATGAACGACATCCACCCCCTTCATGGAAACCAAAGCCCCCGGAGGCGGAGCAATCGATTCGCCATCAGGCAAAACCAATCCACGCCCTCCAAGCCCCATCAACTGCTGGAAGGCTTCATTCTTAATCACATCTCCAAGCGTTCCACTCAGAATCACCCGACCATCTTCAACGCAGCAGACATCGTCGACCAAGCCCTTCAGATCGCTCAAACGATTTGCAACCAGAACCAGGTCCCGCACCTCCAGCAATTCCCGCAAAGGTTGACGAAAAGCCTGATCAAGCCCATCAAATGGCTCATCAAGTACGAGGAGTTCAGGATCTTGCACCAACGCCCGGGCCAACATAAGTCGACGTCGCTCGCCGGTAGACAAGGTCAAAAAACCTTGTTCAAGAATCATACCTAAACCCAGCGCAGCCGCAATTTCCTCCAGCGCATCTCCAGTCGAACACACCTCTTCGATCAACTCTCTCACCGATCGACCAAAATCAATTCGATCCAAGAACTCGCTATCGTCCTCACGAATCTCACGCTCAAGTAGTTCATTTTCGAGTTCGAACGACACCAAGGTCGCTCTGTGCTCTGTGGCAAGATTGGCAGCAAGCGTGGTCTTCCCAGATCCGTTACGTCCGACGATTCCAAGGCTTTTGCCTGGATTAATCACCAAATCACTCACCATCTTCAAAACGTCCGGGATTGGCTTCTTTCCACACTTGCCAACAGGCCAAAAATCCAGGAGCAAAGTCCTCCGGTATGGCCTTCACCCAATTCTCGATCTCAGGCATTGCAAACCACTCACCATACTCAATTTCCACACACGGAAAACGAATCTTCCCTTTCGCCAAAGTCGCGTACAGTCGGATATGCTCCCAGCCAGTGTTGGCATGAGCATCCAGTTTACCAACCTGACGCACATCGTGATCGGCAAGCCCCAGCTCCTCTTCCAATTCACGGGCCGCACAAGCGTCATATTCTTCACCGGCATCGACATGACCAGCCGCGCTTGAGCCCCAAAGCCCCGGACATTTATCCTTCAAACGGGAACGCTTTTGCATGAAAATATCCCCCTTTTGATTTAAAGCAAAAATGTGAACCGCCCGGTGCTTCAACCCGTCACGATGAATGACATCCCGCCGCTCACTCCCGACAACATTATCGTCCTCGTCCACCTCAGCCAACATCTCATCATCACTCTGCCCTTCCTCTTTTTCGAAGAAGGGGTCCACTTCACGCGTCAAAGCCACCCAGTCCTCAAGACTCAGCTCTTCAGCCCGCGCTGTCGGAGAAAACTCCAACGTCTCACAAATCTTTTCCCAATCGACATCATCCGGAAGATTTTTACGCAACTGCTTGCGACGCTGGGCAAAACCTCGCCGCACCAACTCATCAAACAATCGTCGATCATGGACCGGCAACTCAGCCTGGCGCGGCTCCAGAGTCATTACTGTAGAGTCGATCATCGGCCTTGGGATGAAACAACTGGGAGGTACCACCTTCACCGGTTCTCCCTGCCACTCACACTGCATTCGGAGAGTAAGAACACCATAGTCCTTGCAACGAGGTCCGGCCAGAATTCGATCAATCATTTCCTTCTGCAGCATTAAAACGGCCCGCTTAAACGGAGAAGGACCTTTAAGAAAATTTCGAAGGATCGCCCCTCCAGCAGAATAAGGAAGATTGCCAAGAAGCTTCACATTTTTATGAGCAAAAAACGGACGGACGTCGATTCGGACAGCATCATGATTAATTACAGTTACCTCCGGTCGATCGGCAAATTTTTTAGTCAGATACTCTGCGAGCCGACGATCATATTCGACCAGTATGACGCGAGCCACTTTTCCCACGACATGCTCCGTAAGAGCTCCAGTGCCGGGACCAACCTCCACGATAGTATCTTCGGGCTGCAGATTTAGTTGCCCCACAATCCACTCGGCGGTATTTTGGTCGACGAGAAAATTTTGCCCCAACTTTTTGGAGGGAATCACACCGACCTCATCGAGGATCTCTTTCAATTCGCTTGCGGTCACGCTCCCTTTCAATTGCCGGAACCCCGATTGTCCACTAAAAAGGAAGCGCACTGTGACTCTTGCCACCGTCATCACCCTGGTTCGTCTCACCCTAATTCCGGTCTTTGCCTGGATTGCGGTGAGATATGGGCAATCTATCAATGCCGGTTCTGCAAATGAATCACTCCGCTGGCTCGCCGTCGCGACTTACACCCTGGCCTCGGTCCTAGACGGACTCGACGGATGGATTGCCCGGCACTACAACCAGAAATCGCTCATAGGGGCCATTCTGGACCCCCTCACCGACAAGGCACTTCTCATGACCGGCCTCGTCACGGCGACCTTTGTAAACTGGGGTATCGATTGGCATCTCCCCGTATGGTTCATCGTCCTAGTCGTCGCGCGAGACCTAGAAATCATTGGAGGCATCCTAGTTCTTTATAGGATTAACAGGAAAGTGCCCATTGAACCCCACTGGACCGGCAAGGTTTGCACTGTCACGCAGATGATCGCGATGGGCTGGATCATGCTAAAATTCACTCATGTCGATCTGATCTACCCGACTATTTTGGCGACATTCTTCACAATTTGGTCGGCCTACGAGTATTACATGATGGGATATCGCCAGCTTCCAAGGAAGTCGCGCTCCTAGTTCTTGAATTTTTCGCCCAAGCAGCCACCTTGTCGATGTGCCCTTTCTTCAGCTGCAAGACCTCAACACCCACTTTCCCGTTAGGAGCGGCGGCTTGATCACCAAAACAACGGAAACAATCAAGGCGGTCAACGGAGTCTCGTTTGAAATTGAGAAGGGCGAAATTCTTGGTTTGGTTGGCGAATCCGGCTGCGGAAAATCCACCCTATCACGAACGGTAATGCAGCTCCAACCAGCAACCAGTGGCACGGTCACACTCGATGGAGAAGAGCTCACTTCGCTTCCCAAAAAGGAGGTGCGCAATCGACGCCTCGACTTCCAGATGATCTTTCAGGATCCATACGCTTCGCTCAATCCTCGCATGACTGTCTTCTCGACCCTTGCCGAAGCAATTTGCCAACGTCACCCCAAACTCAAGAAGGCCAAGAACCTGACCGAAAAAGTCGTCGAACTCATGGGCACCGTCGGACTCGATCCGCGCTTCATGAACAAATATCCGCACGAATTCTCCGGGGGACAAAGACAACGAATAGCCATTGCCCGTGCGCTAGCCCCCGAGCCCAAACTGGTAATCGCCGACGAGCCAGTCTCAGCTCTCGATGTTTCCATCCAATCGCAGATCCTCAACCTCCTTCTTGATCTCCGCGACAAGCTTGAGCTCACGATGATTTTCATCTCACACGATCTCTCGGTGGTTCGCTATATAGCCGATAACATCGCAGTAATGCACTCGGGAAAGATCGTTGAATACGGCGAAGCCAATGAAATTTTCTTAAAACCCAAGGACAATTACACCCGAAAACTCCTCTCAGCGATTCCTCACTTGAAAGAACAAGCGACAGCATAATATTCAAACCAACACCATGGACCCTGGCATCTACAAAATTATTCACTTCGTGGGACTCACTGTCCTTTTTCTCGGCATTGGATCGCTCATTACAGCAGACCCCAAAAAGCCTGCAGTTTTCCGGCTACCGGCCATGATTCACGGCACTGGCCTCCTCTTACTTTTGATTAGTGGATTTGGCCTTCAGGCCAAACTGAAGCTGGGCTTTCCTATCTGGATGATTGCCAAGGTTGTGATCCTAATCGCACTGGGAGGATCCATCGCCCTGATCAAACGCAAGGTTCTGCCCCCTGCGGCAATCTATCTGCTTGTGATCATTCTTGGAGGAATCGCGGCCTATTTAGGCTTCTCCAATTCAATGATTCTTC
>JBDNAG010000172.1:0-11465 GCA_039768565.1 Akkermansiaceae bacterium
CTCCTGACTCTGGTTGAGTCGATCGGAGTGATCATGGGCGCGAACCTGGGAACTACATTAACCGCCTGGATTATTGCGGCAGTTGGAAAGTTTAGTGTCGCCAAGATCGCGGTGCCTATCATCGGAATTGGCTTCCCAATGTTTTTCGTTGGAAAAGGAAAGTGGAAGTCGCTAGGAGAATTCATCCTTGGTTTTGGCCTTCTCTTCCTTGGTTTGGGTGAGCTTAAGGACGCGGTGCCTGATCTCAAATCCGGTGTAAAGAGCGATCAGGGCGTGATCGATATGCTCAACTACTGGATTGGTCTTCTGAGCGACAAAGGATACCTCACTTACGTCCTCTTCATGATTGCTGGAGTTGTTCTGACTTTGGTCGTGCAATCTTCTTCCGCGGCGATGGCAATTACCATTACATGTGCTTCCGCGGGTTGGTTTGGTTCAGATCCATTTGAAGCTTTTAAGATTTCGGCCGCAGTGGTTTTGGGTGAAAATATCGGAACGACGGTAACCGCCTGGCTGGCCTCGCTGGGCGCGACGACGGATGCGAAGAGGGCGGCGAGAGCTCACTTCCTTTTCAATATGATAGGAACGGTGTGGATGCTTATCGTATTCTTGGGATTCACGGCAGTGGTTTGGAATGTCGCAGAGAGTTTGCCTGATAGCTTCAAGGAGGCTAAAAAGGAGTGGAATACTCCAGGAGAGTCGGAGTTTCCATCCGCGAAAGTTGCCTTTGCGACCGCGATTTTCCATACCTCGTTTAACCTGATTAATATCGCAGTCCTTGTGTGGTTTGTTCCGCAGATCGCGAGAACTGTTGAGAAGTGGGTGCAGCCAAGTAAAGATGCCGAGACGGATGAGAAGCGACTTCGTTACATTTCGCAGAACCTTGTTGATCTAGGGGAATTAAACCTCGCCGAGGCCGAAGATTCGGTGCGGAAGATGGCAACCCACACCAATGAGATGTTCGAAGGGTTTACCAAGATTTTTGATCAACCGGCTTCTGATCTCTCCTCCGAGGTCTCCCGCCTCAAGAAAATGGAGGATGAGGCCGACCTCATGATGCAGGACATTACCGAGTATCTCGTAAAGTGTGTCGCCCGGGACATGAATCAAGAAAACGCCTACCGCGTTGCCGCCATGATTCGTATTGTCACCGAGTTGGAGGAAGCCACCGACTGTATCTATCGTCTTGTAAAGCTTACCGAACGGAAGTATAACAAGGGCTATCAGTTCACTGAACACCACGTTGAAGAAATTGGCCAAATCACCATGGTGGTCGGTCAGTCACTTCGCACTGTGGAGAACTACCTTCTTCGTAAGACTCCTTCCGATGTGATTACAGCGGTAGAGGCGCTTGAGCAACAGTCCAAGAGCATGCGGAAGTCATTTAACAAGCAGGCTGTCAAGCGGATGTCCGAAGGTGATATCCGGGTCGAAATGCTTTACACTGACATCAACAACCAGTTGAAGACTCTTGCCAACCATGCCCGCGGGGTTATGGACGCAAGCGATTCCGTGGGTGGCGAATAGGTTAAAGCTCTAATCTTTCAAGAACCTGGTTGTGGGTGATCACAACCGGGTTCTTTTTTTGTATGCTCTTGTCACGATTCGCTTGTTGGGCGATGTAGTGTGCATGAAGCCAATCGTGATTGTGGGTGCCGGTCTCTCGGGGCTTGCCTGTGCCGTAACTTTGCATGAAAGCGGTCGGGAGGTGATTGTGCTCGAAGCTTCGGACGGAGTGGGGGGGCGCGTGCGCACTGACGAGGTTGATGGCTTTTTGCTCGACCGGGGATTTCAGGTTTATCTCGATGCATACCCGGAGGCAGGCGGGATGCTTGATTTGGGAGCTCTGGACCTCAGATCGTTCGAGCCAGGAGCTGTTGTCTTTGATGGTTCGAAGTTGAGTCGGGTGATGGACGTCTTTCGTCGTCCAAAAGATCTAATGACTTCTGCGCTGGCTCCCATCGGGACGATTTTCGACAAGCTCAGGGTGGCGGTGTTACGCCAAAAGGTGTTGGATCTTGAAAAGAGTGAGATCTTCGAACGTCCGGATCAATCGACAGAGTCATATCTCCAGGATTTTGGTTTTTCAGCCAAGATGATCGACACCTTCTTTCGCAGTTTTTATGGCGGTATTTTTCTGGAACGAGAGCTTCAGACCTCAAGCCGGATGTTTGAGTTCACTTTCAAAATGTTTAGCGAGGGCAGTGCAACCGTTCCCTCCCGGGGAATGGGGGAGATCCCAAAACAGTTGGCGGCACGGTTACCTGAGTCTGTGATCCGCTTGGATTCACAAGTATCATCTGTAAGTGCTGATGGTGTTGTTTTGGTCGGTGGCGAGGTGATTGATGCCAACCAGGTGGTTGTTGCCACGAATGCTGCCGCGGCAGTTCGCCTGGTAGCTGGTTTCCAGTCTTATGAACCAAATTGGCGTGCGGTGACAAACGTTTATTTTGAAGCCATGAAATCACCGCTTGATGAAGCTATAATTGCACTCAATGGAACCCGGAATGGCTTGGTGAATAATGTCGCAGTGATGAGTGACCTTGCTCCGGATTACGCTCCGAAAGGGCAGGCGCTAATTTCGGTTTCGGTGCTTGGTGAGAACGAGGAGCCAAACCTGCCATTGCTGGTAAAGGAGGAACTCAAAGCATGGTTTGGAGATCAAGTCTTGGTCTGGAAGCACCTCCGAACCGACCGAATCCGAGAAGCCCTGCCAAACCAGGAGGAAACGAATCCGGTGGGAATTCGGGAAATCGACGGTGTTCTGGTGTGTGGCGACCACGCTGTGAGCGCTTCCATCGAAGGCGCGATCAGTTCGGGGAAATCAGCGGCCGAAGCCGTATTAGCTACTTTTTGACGGGAGGCAGTGGGGGCAGCTTCATGGCCTTGGGCGAGCATCCGCTGGGTTGGCGTTCGAAGGGTGTTCCGAATTTGTTGTACCCTTCCACGAAGCCGCCTTGGGAAAGGAAAAACTCATTCTTCTTGGTCAGGCCCATGTAACGGTCGAGCCGGTCTGCTTTTCCGGTTCCATCGTGACTGAATTTAGCAGTCGTAATTTCCTTCCATTCACCCGCTGCGGTCCGAATCCATTGGTTTCCGTAGCTGGCTTTCCGAAGCAGGTTTCCGTTTTTTCCTGCGAAGTTTTCGGAGAATGAATAGAGCCCGCGGAGACGCCTGCCTTCCTTGGGTGCTTTCCAGCTGGAGATCAGCATCCAGTCCTTTTTGTCAGGGTGAAAGTAGTAACCTGCAAAAATAGTGTGGGTGGTATCGACAGGCTCTGCCGTCACAAGGAAGCGCTGTTTCTCGCCGGTCTTCCAACCATATTTGAGGTGGCTGTGACCACCGGTGCCTTCGTTTCCAAAGCTTCCACTGTTCACACCGTCACCTTTCGCAATCAAAGTGACGCGATCTTCCTTGCCAACTTTGTCTCGATCCACGGCCTCGCCGCCGCTGTCCCAGACGCTGAAGATGATGCGACGTTCGGTTGGACTGTTTACCTGCATACCGAAGTATCCGCGATGCCATCCACAAGCCATGTAGTAGGTCCACAAAGGCTCTTCAATACCGGTCATTTCGCAGTAGAAGGCGGAAA
The DNA here is from genome assembly GCA_039768565.1 of Akkermansiaceae bacterium. Classification (GTDB taxonomy): domain Bacteria; phylum Verrucomicrobiota; class Verrucomicrobiia; order Verrucomicrobiales; family Akkermansiaceae; genus SW10. The sequence goes on from JBDNAG010000172.1 coordinate 3,593, forward strand.
CCTCTTCTCCACGTTCAATAGGGTAGGAAAGGTGAACCGAGGCGGAGTTACGCCGTGGTTTCATATTGAAGTGAGCTTCTTTGGCGGGAGCTCCATCGAGGACAAGCTCCTCGATTTTTCCGCCCGGAGCGGGTGAACTGAGGGAGAAAGTGTGATATCCGGGTTTGGCTACCGCGAATTTTCCGAAGTCAGCCAGCATGGAATCACTGGTGCCGTTGAGAGAGAGCTTTTTGGAGCTACCACCAAAGTCCAGCCGGAGATCTAATTTTTCATCTTTTTTCAAGGTGAGACGAACTTCGACCGAAAGTTCGCCGGTGTTTTTGAGCTGACCATACCACTTGATTTGGTTCTCGGCTTTGTTCCAACGGGTGATGCCATTGGTTTCTGAAACCCGGGCTCCATTGGGATCCGGATCAAGGTAGGCGGTGAAAGCCGGAATCTTCAAAGGGCCGCAGAGCGCGGTTTGAAGCAGAAAAGGAATGAGGAGGAGTGCTTTCATGTCGAGATGAGATTACGCAGCTCCACGTAATCACTTACACTTCTCTGCGATCAAGGAGGGCGGCGCGGCGTGGATCCGAGGCTTGCAAGTGGGCCAAGGCAATTGCCATGGCGTCTGCGGCATCAGACGGAGGGGTTTCTGCCAGCCCGAGAAGAGCCCGAATCATGAAGGCGACCTGGTTCTTGTCTGCAGTTCCTTTGCCTACGATGGCTTTTTTTACCTTCTTCGGAGAATACTCGTAAACCTTAAGTCCAAAGCTGGCCGCTGCAATGAGAGGGGCAGCGCGGGCTGCTCCCATGGAGATGGCGGTGCGGTGCGACTGCACGTAAATGATCCCCTCAATGGCGACTTCGTCGGGCTTCCATTTCTCGATGAGATTGCGAACGCCGGTGCAAACGGCCTCGAGTGCCCCGGATTGCTTGACGCGCTGCGGGATGGATATGACCCCGTAGTCAAGTGCCTTCGCCGAGGTGTGATCGCCCTCAAGGATTGCGTATCCGGTATTCCGGACGGCGGGGTCAATTCCAAGAGTGCGCACGAGTTTGTTGGTGCGGGTCTCCAGTTGGAGCCCGGTTTAGCGACGTCGGCGTTTGCCACCTCCGCGGCGAGGCTTCTTGATGGGCTTCCGCTTTTCCGTGTCGAGAAGCGCAGTGTATTGGTAGTCGAATCCTTCCAATTGTTTGCGCTCGATCTTTTTGTTGATGAAGCCCTCGACGGCATCGGCGAATTCAAGCTCGTCGGCGGTTAGGATAGTGAAAGCATCACCTTCCTTTTCAGCGCGACCGGTCCGGCCAATCCGGTGAACGTAGTCCTCGGCATTCTCGGGGACCCGATAGTTGATGACGTGGGTCACATCGGAAATATCAATTCCGCGGGCCGCGACATCAGTGGCAACGAGGATTCGGTAGGTGCCATCCTTGAATCCTTTTAGAGCCTTCATTCGGTCGTTCTGGCGAATGTCCGAGTGCATTGCGACGACCTTGTCACCGATCGCTTCCTGTTGCTGAAGCAGGTTGGTGATTACGTCTGCTTCCTTACGAGTTCGCGTAAAGATCATGAGGGAGTCGTAATCGGTCTTCTCAAGGAGTCCGAGGAGGAGCTCGTCGCGCTGAGTCATTGCGACGGGGAAGAAGGCGTGCGAGACAGTTGCCGCGACTTCGCGTCGGGCGATCTCGACTTTTTCCGGGTCGGTCAGGCACCACTCGGCGAAGCCGGCGATGACGGGGGGCATGGTTGCTGAGAAGAAAAGAGTCTGTCGTGTTTGCTCATCGTTGTTCCACGGGCAGATATTGATGATCTTACGAACCTGGGGTAAAAAACCCATATCGAGCATGCGGTCGACTTCATCAAGGATGAGAATCTTGATCTCCTTGAATTTCATCGTGCCACGGTAGAAGTGATCGACAAGGCGACCCGGGGTCGCGACGACAATATCAGCGCCAGCCTTCAGTTGTTCGTCCTGCTTTCCGTGACCTACGCCACCGTAAAGAAGGGCAACCTTACAGCCTGTTTTGTTGCCATAGTGAAGGAATTGCTCGGCGACTTGGTCGGCGAGTTCGCGGGTGGGCTCAAGAACCAAAATTTGTGGTTTTCCAATCGGTTCGATTTTGGAAAGCGACGGCAGGGCGAAGGCTGCGGTTTTTCCGGTGCCGGTTTGGGAAGCGCCGATGACGTCCTTTCCATCCAAAATAAGGGGGATGGCCTGGGCTTGAATTGGGGTGGGTGACTCGTAGCCGGACTCGGTCACGGCCTCGAGGACGGTCTCTTTGAGACCAAGTTCGTCAAAACGCATGCATGGGGCTTAATGAAAGTCGCAGGGAAATCAAGGTTTACTATTGATGAGAAGGCTTTCGGGAGGAACTGAAAAGACGTTTTAGGAAAGCTGGCACAATAGTTTGAATATGTTAACTTCCAACAAGTAGGCAATTTCCCAATGCGATCCCTGATACTCCTCCTCACCTTTCCAGTCGCTTTGCTGGCTCAGGTCGACGTGCTTGCTGAAGTTGATACTCCTCTAGAAATTGACTCTACAGCTGAAGCCAAAGCTCCTGTGGGAGAGAAAAACCCCGCTAAAGTTGATGCACCCAAGGAAGGGGATGAAGGCTTGCGTATTCAGATTCACCTCGATCAAAAGTGTTTTGGTCCCGGTTTTTTGGACGGGAAGCCAGGAAATTTCACGAAGCGGGCGGTCTATTCCTACAATCGTTTTCGTGGCCGTGCTCCCGGTGCATGGGATATCCTGCTACAAGAAGCCCAAGAGGAAGTTAAAGTGCTTTACGCTATCGCAACCGTGCCTGCGTTGTCGAAAGACTTCATTAATCCCAAGCTTCCATTGGAATATGATGATGTGGGCGGAGAAAAGTTGATGGCCTACCGAAGTTATCTGGAATTCATGTCGGAGCGTTATCATACCTCAGAGAGTTTTCTCATCGAATTGAACGGTAAGTCCAAGGCCTATGGTCTTCGCCCGGGCTCTACGCTGAAGGTCCCCAATATTGAGCCCTTCCGCATCGAGGACCTCGTAGTGGCCCGAACATACGATGAGGATGAAAAGCTTAGTGATCACAACATCGTCATTGATACAAAAAATAAGCAGCTTTTTGTTTACGATCCATCCCAGCCGACGATTGTGATTCCCGGAACGGCGATGGTTGTTTCGGAGGAGGAGCAGGAGCCGTTAGGTAAAATGATTGCGTTGTTCCCGACGACCCCGGGCCGTGAGCAGTTCATTCACCGCGGAACCTGGAAGGTTGTGAACTGTGTGGAGTTTCCTTCTTGGCGATATGATAAGCAATTTTTGAAGACCGGAAAGCGGAGTGAGAATGCAATCCAAGTGGCTCATGGCCCGAATAATCCGGTCGGGATTCTGTGGTGTGGATTGTCCAAATCAGGGATTGGAATCCATGGGACTTCAAGTCCCCGCACGATCGGGCGTTCACAGAGTGCCGGGTGCTTTCGTCTTTCAAATTGGGATGCTGCCCGCTTTCCTCAGTATGTCCGTCCTGGTGCCAAGGTGATTGTGCGATGAAAGATGTTGCTAAGCTTATGGCGATTCGTTTTGGCGTCTATGGTGTCCTTGTGACTTATCTGGGGTTCGATCTTTTTGCCTTTCAGGGGCCAGTTTACAAATCCCTCAACGAGCCCCGGCAGGACGAGAAGACGGTAATCGCCGAGGCTAAGGCTTCGGGAGTCGTTGCAAGGGTCTATTATCGACCGATTTTTCGGGCTCAGATTGAGGAAACGATGAAGGAGTATCTTTGGCGGCGAGGACGTTCGGTCGATGAGACAACAGTGGCTGAGCGAAAACTATTGCGTCGGATCATTGTGAATGAACTCATCGACGACGAGTTGGTAAAGCTTCAGATTAAAGTTTCGATGACCGAGGAGGTGGAGGTTCCCGAAGAGAAGGTTGATCGGGCGTTGGCTATCGAGATGGAACGGTATCAGGATAGGGACATGTTTCAGGTGCTTGTGGGCCGTGCTTCCTGGTCAGGTGAAAAGGAGCGTCGAATGCGCTTGGCAGCACGCATTCAAAGGGCAGAACATTTGGCGCGAATGGTGGATGTCTCGGTCAGCGAGGAAGAGACAAAAGTTTGGTTTGAAGAAAATCGGGATCCGTTTTCAGGGACCTTCGAAGACAATAAGGAAGCGATTTCTGATGCTCTTCTTATTGAGAAACGAGATGCTGGCTGGAAAGAATTCCGTGTTGCAAGACTTCGTCGTTGGGCAAAGGGAAAGATCGACCTCTTTGAAGAAGTTCTCTTTGCGGAAGAGGGGGAATGAAGGACTGCTCAACCTCGGTGCGCAGCCCAAAGGTTTCGAAGCCTTTGGTGGAGCTTCTTCGGAATAGATCTCGAGAGGGAAAGGGTGATCGCCCCTCTCTTGTTGACTCCGCAGATTCTTGCACGCTGTACTCCGGATTTTTGCAGAAGGTCACCGGCTTCTCGCACAAAGGCGAGGGTAACGCTTCCCTTCACTCGTGGCGGTTTGTTGTCGTCGAAGCCAATAAGCCACTCCGAGGGATGGAAAAGGTCAATGAAGCTCTCAAACATCGGGGCCTGCGGTCTACAGTTTGATTTCAAATCCCAAAGATTTGGCTAGGAAGGAATATTTGTCGACGATGGCCTCGATTCGCTTGGAGGTCGGAGTGCCAGCGCCATGACCGGCTTTAGTTTCGATCCGAATCAAAGTGGGAGCTGGACCAACCTGAGAAGCTTGGAGGGCTGCCGCAAATTTGTAGGAATGCGATGGTACGACGCGATCATCATGATCGGACGTGATCACCATGGTTGCCGGATACTTGGCCGGCTTCAAATTATGGTAGGGCGAATATTTAAGGAGGTTTTTAAAGTCAGTGGGATCGTCTGGCTTGCCATACTCGGCCTGCCAGGCCCATCCGATGGTGAATTTATGAAAGCGAAGCATATCCATCACGCCCACGGCCGGGAGGCAGGCTCCGTATAGCTCGGGACGTTGCACCATGCAGGCACCGACCAGAAGGCCGCCGTTCGAACCTCCAGCGATCGAGAGTTTTTCGGAGGAAGTGTATTCTTTAGAAATGAGGTGCTCGGCACAGGCGATAAAATCGTCGAAGACATTTTGCTTTTTCAGCTTCATGCCAGCTTCATGCCATTCTTCGCCGTATTCACCACCGCCACGCAGATTGGCCATGACGTAGATCCCTCCAAGATCCATCCAGGCGATAGTAGCGGGGGAATAGGAAGGCCGAAGAGAGATATTAAATCCACCATAAGCGTAAAGGATGGTGGGGTTGGTTCCGTCGAGTTTTAGGCCTTTTTTGTGAACGATGAACATGGGAACTTTGGTTCCATCTTTAGACGTCGTGAAAACCTGTTGGGACTCATACTCCTCTGGGTTGAACTGCGTCTTTGGTGCCTTAAAAAGAGTCGAGGAGTTCCTTGCAACATCGTAGCGGTAGACTGCTCCAGGGCTGGTGAAGGAGGTGAAGTAATAAAAGGTCTCGTTTTGATCTGATTTCCCTTCGAATCCCGAGGCTGTGCCCAGACCCGGCAGCTTGATTGAAGGGAGGGGGCTTCCATCGGTCTTGAAACGTCGGATTTCGGTGCGCGCATCCTTGAGGTAGTTTGCAATGAAGAGACCACCTGTGTGGGAAATAGAACGGAGGGTTTCCTTGCTCTCCGGGATGATTGTTTTCCAATTGGCCGGAGCTGGAGCGTTCAGATCGATCGAAATGACCCTTTGTTTCGGGGCATCGAGGTCGGTTTGGACAATGAATTTTGAGTCAAGATTCGCGATGAAGTCATAGGATGCATCAAAATTAGGAAGAAGCTCGACTACTTTGGAGTTGGGCTTGCCAAGGTCCTTGTAGAATAGGCCGTTTTTGGTGTCGGTTCCTTGGCTGATCTGAATTAGGAGGTATTTCCCGTCCTCGGTGACCCAGGCATAAAGCCCTTGTTTCGGATGGACGGGTCTCTCGTAAACGAGTCGGTCTTCACTCTGTGGCTTGCCGATTTCGTGGAAGTAGATTTTTTTATGAATGTTCTGCGCTATCATCTCATCACCTTCCCTCGGAGTGGGGAAGCGGCCGTAGTAAAATCCCTTGTTATCCTTGGCCCATGAAGCGCCCGAGAATTTGGACCACTTGAGATGGTCGGAAAGGTCTTTACCGGATGAGATCTCCCTGACCTTCCACTCAACCCAGTCGGATCCCGATGCCGATATCGAGTAAGCAAGATGCCTGCCGTCAGGTGAAACCTCGTAAGAGCTCAGAGCGATTGTTCCATCCTTGGAGAGAGTATTTGGGTCGAGCAATACCTTGGGGTCCATGTCGAGTGACTGGGTGGAATACAAAACCGATTGATTTTGAAGTCCGTCGTTTTTGCTAAAGAAATATCGACCACCTTTGAAAACAGGAATCCCGAAGCGTTCAACATTCCAGAGCTTGGTGAGATGGTTGTTGAGAGCATCTCTCCCGGGGAGCGCTTTCAGATAAGAATCAGTGAGGCTGCTTTGAGCTTTCACCCACGCGGCAGTTTGGTCCGAATTGAGTTCTTCAAGCCAGCGATAGGGGTCTCTAATTTTCATGCCGTGAAGGGTTTCAACTATTTCCCTAGGATTGGAGTCAGGATAGGAGAGTGGGATTTCCTGTGCAGAGAGTAGTCCGATTGTTAAGGCTAGTAATACTGTCCTTCGCATGGAGGAGAGTGTAGATGCCTTGTGGGGTGATGCAATGCAGAGGAAAGAATCTTCTGTCAGATCGGATTTTTCGATGATTTCGCTGCTGACATGGCATGAGCGCTAGACATTTGTTGAGAGAACCATCACAAGCATCTGAATGAAGAAGGTTTTTCCACTGGTCTCCGAGCGGCATAAACCTGCGAGGTTGATTGAGCAAATCAAAGGAGAGGTGAAGAAATACCTCAAACGTGAGCGCAATAAGACACTGACGGAAGAATACGATTACTGGGGCTTCAACTGCTGCGCAGGCGAAAGCGCCGAATCGGCGAAAGCCTGCCACGAAAAGGAGATCGGCAAATCGCTTGATCATGCCCTTGCGAAGGGATGGCCAACCGTTTATCTAGAGATTCTCGCTGAGCCTAGAAAAAGGGCTGAGATGTAGAGAGGTAATTACCAGTCCGTCGTAGAACCATAGCGGGCGGTATCAAGTTCCGGCCGCCAGATATTGAATTCTATTCGTGAGAAGGCGTTAATATCAAACACAGCATCACCCCAGACTTGTGAATAGCCCTTGAGGTTTTTTTGATCGAGGGATTTGAGCTTGACCGTGATATAGCCGCCTTCATGGAACCAGCAACGTACGTCGTTGGTTTCCATTCGGACTTCATCCACTTTTTCAGAGAGAGCGACGCTTCTCATCAGCTTGATTGGAACTCCGACATCTCCGAATGAAGTCGCGAGGTCAACCTGGCCCTTGGTGATCGACTTGACGGAGCCGATAATGACATCGCCATTGGCGAGCCGGATCTCCTGACCCTCCAATTCTTCCTTAGCGCCATCGTCCTCTCCCTCAGCTTCCGGTTTTGCAGGAAGGGTGCCATCCCATTGTGCCACCGAAATATTGCTAAACTTGATAGGGCTGGTGTTCTGGGGAACGAAGTGGATCCACTTGCCCTCGAATTTGGTATCGTCGACTCCCGTCCAGGTGCCAATCTCCTTGTCATCAATGTAAATGGCATTCGTTCCATCTTTACTACGGTCGAGATAGATCGTGAATTCTGCGGTTTCTGCTTCGAGAAGGTTACGGATCGATTCGCTAATGATGTCGTTATTACGATCATTCGGAGCATTTCGGTAGACGCTCATGTAGGTTCGTTGGACGTTGAGGGAGTAACCTGTACCGGGATAGTCGTCACTGCCGTCATCCGAGAAAAA
>JBDNAG010000173.1:0-3392 GCA_039768565.1 Akkermansiaceae bacterium
GTTTAGTTCAGATAATAGCTTGGTCAAGCTGGCTGATATTGAACACAGGCGAAACTCTCAAAATGAACGTGCTGCGGGGAATTGGCTCGCTGATACAGACGCGAAAAATCTAGAACGCGAAGATTATTCCCTTAAGTCATCCGAAGGGAAAAGCGGCCAACGGGCTTGGATTCGACTAAAGCTGGACCGTGTGGTTCCTAACTCTTTTCCCCGTCCGTGTTCTTCCGCAGGGAGGGATCAACCAAGAGATCCCGGATGCGCCACAAAAGAACCCCGGAGCCTATAATCGCGAGGGCTCCGATGGCTAGGAAGACCCTATTTGCAGGCATCTCCATATCATGGCGAAAAATTCGTACGAGTAGGGCTCCAATGGTGCTGAATACGAAAGAAAGGGCATTGGCGGTTCCAAGAAATCGTCCCCTTTCATCGGGTGGCGAGAGATGTTGCAAAAGAGATTGCAGGGGGACGATATAGAATCCCGCAAAAAGTCCTGCCGCTCCGAGAAGTAAGGCCACCGTCATAAAACTTAGGGGAACCACGCCTAGGAGGATAAAGAAGCAAGTCATCCCGATTGCTCCGACAGGAATGAGGCGGGGTTCGATATGCTTCCCTGAAATCAATCCTGCAACCATACTTCCGATTCCAATGGTAATCCCGAGAACACCCAGAAGGTTATTGTTCTTCTCCGGAGTGATGTTTAAAAGCTCGCTAAAATCAGGCAGGACCAGAAGGGCCATCATTCCGAGGAGGTAGAAAAAGGACCAGGCTAAAGCGACCAGAAGGAGGTGCGATTTTGCCATATCCTTTAGAGCGTGGACATAAGGGCGGAAGGGATTGAAATCGATGGGCAGGGACTGATCGAACGATTTCAATTTTGGGATCAGGAGCGAAGGGAGGAGGCCGACAATTGCGATTGAGACCAGAACTACGCCGGGAATCCAAAGCATGCCGGGATTCACGGCAGAGCCATCGCCCTGGAATCCTGTTGAGTAGCTCGAGTAAACTTTCCCCGCCGCGAGAGTTCCACCAATCACGGCGAGATTGGTGAACATATTGATGGACCCATTGGCCTGGCTCAGGTGTTTATCATCCACTAGTTCCGGGATCATGCCATACTTGGCTGGTCCAAAAAATGCACTCTGCGTCGCCAGAAGAATCATTGCTCCCAAACAGGCCCAGAGATTGCCACCTAAAAATGTTCCAAGTGCCAGAGCTGCAATGCCTACCTCGGCGATCTTGGCCAACACCGTAATGCGACTCTTGCTAATTCGGTCTGCCACCTGCCCTGCGATACCTGAAAGCAGGATAAATGGCACCGTTAGACAGAGTGCGACATAAGCTTGCCCGCCATCACCCAATTGATTGGCCCAGATCCCGCCTGAAGCCACTGCCAAAATGATGACCTGCTTGAGCACACTGTCGTTAATCGCTCCAAATAATTGTGTGACCAGAAGGGCGCAGAAGCCTTTATTGAATAGTTTATTGGATTGGGCCACGGAAACGATGATTGAACGAAATGCCACCCCGACTCTTTCACAGTTTTCGACCGGAACCAGAATAATCGGAACAGCTAAATTTTGAATTTTCTTCAAAGTCTAAGGCGGTGAAAGACACCCGGTGCAGAGCGATTTTACTTCTTCCGTGAAGATCCCGGCCGGGATGAGAACGAAAGATTACCTCGCCATTGGCGGCGACGATTTGCAAGCTCATCCGCATCTCATGAAATTTATGTTACTTTGCGCTCCTTGCCTTCTGATGACTGGTCTCAGTCTCCCGGGACAGGAGATCGATCTTGAGAAGCTCGATCCCAATATGACTTTGGAAAAGGCGGACTCGAAAGGGATCTCTTGGTTCGATCCGCGCGCCGTGCCTTTCCGGCTCGTCGGCTTTCCGTGGATTACGGAAGATCAGGTGTATTGAAGACTGCCAGTGAAGCCGCAATGGCCGCTTCGCGCTGCCGTTGACATCCACGGCAGGAGGGCAGGTTCAGTTTCGGTCGGATAGTGCAAAAATTCTTCTGAGAGTGAAGCTTTGTCGACGAGATTTTAGTCCATATTTCGCGCAGGGCGAAAGGACGGTGAGGTGCCGCCATCACCGACTATTGGATCTCACCAAAATACGATCTGGTGGTAACCACGATGGAGCAGACAATGCCCTATAACTGGAAGCTTGAGCACTCGCTGAAGCCGGTGATTTATGGTGGAGTCTTGAAATATTCGGGTTTCAGATGAATTTAAGGAATCCCAATCTCGTTCTATTCGATGTTATGAAGAAGATTTTACTACTCACATTCGCTGCTGCGCTGCCGTTCTTGGCGACTTCGTGCGCTGATTACGCCACTTATAGTTATGGAAGTACGGCATCTGTGGGCGGAGGTTATGCTCCGCTTCAAGTGGGGTTCGTGGCCACTTCCTTTGATCGATGGGCTTGGGATCCATACTGCCGTCATTATTACGACCGCAGCTGCGGTCGATACTGGGATGTTCGGGTTCGTAATTATTGCTCGGTAGCTCCTCGTCGTTATTCGTCGGCTGTCTATCCAACCGGCCACCGTCGTGGACATCGATTGGCTTGCCCGACTTATCTTCCGCGTCACGCCCCGGTCGCAAAGCATCGCGGGCACTCAAATCATTCCGGTGGAGGGAATTCCAATCGTGGGAGGTATGCTCCGGTGATTCATGGCCAATCCCGTGGAGTGGTTTCTCTTCAGCCTTTGAGTTACTCATCTTCAAATCGCTCACGAGGATCCTCAAGCAGCCCCTCGGGTAGTAACTCCCGCCCTTCCAGCTATTCGCCCTCGACGCGCTCAAATTCAACCCGAAGCGACAGCTCATCGACAAACGTCGTGCCTTCTCGTCGTTCTTCAAGTCAGGCAACTCAACGATCGGGTAGTTCCAGCCGATACCAGACTATTAGTGCAACTCCGAGTCAAACCAGATCTGCTCCAACTGTGCGTTCCTCAACCTACACTCCAAGAAGCTCGTCGTCTTCCTCTTCTCCCAGAAGTTCGAGCTCATCATCTCGTGGATCTTCCTCAAGAAGTTCTTCACGTGAGAGCTCTTCAAGTAAGACCGCTCCCTCGCGAAGCACTTCTTCGCCGAGTCGCTCGATGAGCAAGGCCCGGCAAAAGACTCGCTAAGTGGGATTTCGTTTATAATTTAAACTTTGTGGAAAAATCCACGGAGCTTTTTGTTTTATTGAGCCGCAGGCTTCAAAGGCCACTTTTTGTATTTTTTCATCCACTGTTGCGTCTCCATAAGTTCGCCGCCCTCCAGACGTTTCCAGAGTTCCGGTTCGTTGGCCTTAATTCCTGCGCGGGCACGTTCGGCGGCAAGTCCGATCTCCGGCTTGCGCGTGGTGAAGTCTTCAAGACCTCGATCACGATTTTTCGA
>JBDNAG010000174.1:0-8615 GCA_039768565.1 Akkermansiaceae bacterium
GAAGGCGAAGAACCGCTGACGACGCAGCCGCAGCGAATCCGCGATGAATATCTCAAAAACTTCGGGGAGTATATGGAATCGATTCGTTCCGGATGTGTCGCAGCCCAGATCGACTACGCTGTCGTCGACACCTCCCGTCCGCTCGATGTCCTTCTGAGCGAGTTCTTCAACGAACGTGAAACAACCATGGGAGGAGGCTCTCCTGCGACCCGCCCATGAGTTTTTTCAATCCATTGCTCTTGTTCGCCGCACTCGGAGTAGCCCTGCCGATCCTCGCGCACTTGCTCGCACGTCAAAAGGTCAAGCGCACGGACTGGGCCGCAATGCAATTCCTCAATCGCAACGTCCGGGTCCGGTCGCGGGAAATCCGCCTTCGCGACATCCTCCTCCTTCTCCTTCGTTGCCTGGCCCTTCTCCTCTTGGTATTCGCCTTTGCCCGCCCGATCTGGAAAAACGGAACACCCAAATGGCTGCCCGGAGAACCTAGGGCCGGAGTCGTCATCGGAATTGATGCTTCCTTTAGCATGCTCCACGGAGGCGATAACAACACCCGCTTTGATCGCGCTCTTGAACAGGTCAAAGTAATCAGCGAGAGCATGCAGCCCGGCGATCCCATTTCCGTCGTTCTGCTGGGAGGCGAGGACAAGGTGCTCATCCGTAACATGGCTTACGATCGCGACCGGTTCGAGACCCTTCTCGACGAAGCCGAAGTCCTACCCACCGGCTTAAACCTCGACCAGGTCCCCAAGCGACTCAACGAACTGGTTAATGATCTCGGATCTCCACGCAAAGAAGCCTATTTCATCAGCGATATGCAGGCGCGAGACTGGCGCGAATCATCGGCACGCTTCCAGGAGGCTCTCTCCGATCTTCAGGAAGAAGCTGATGTCACAATCATTCCCGTCTCCGGTGTTTCCACAAATCTTGCCGTCACTGATTTTGATCTAATCTCCGGAGTACTTCGCAAAGGGACCACCGCTCGTTATCAAGCGACCGTCAAAAACCTCGGCACCGAACCGGTGACCAACGTCGAGGTCCGGTGCCGCATCGAAGGTGGTCAAATTGATACCAAGACCATCCCCGCGATTGCAGCAGGGGCTTCGGAAACGGTTTCCCTTTTTGTCCCTTTCCTGAATGCCGGACCAACCCGAATCACCGCCGAGATCAGCGGAGACCTTCTCCCCACCGACAACGTCCGTCGCGTCGTAGCAATCGTCCGCGACCGGGTCTCGGTGCTCTGCGTCGATGGATCTGGGGGTAATGCCGGACGTCTTATTGTCTCGGCTCTTCTTGCTCGAGGCGATGGAGGGCAGGATGAAGATTACGTGGTCCGCTCTGTGCCTTGGCTCTCCCTCCCGTCCGAAAACTTGAGCGAAGTCGATGTGATCGTCCTCGCAGATGTTCCGGAAATCACCCCAGTGCAGGTCGAGCAACTTTCACGCCACGTTCGCGAAGGCAACGGCCTCGTTTGGTTTGCCGGAGAAAACGTCAAATCATCGGCGTGGAACGAACGACTCGTCAGCGAATCAACCTCGCTTCTACCTGCCACTCTTGGCCAAATCGTGGCAACCACGACTGACCTCGGAGCAGGCCGCCCGCTGAATCCAGCCCTCACCGATCACAGCGTCTGCCTTCCGCTTCGCTCCCTCCCGGAAGACCTTTTTAGTGAGACCCGATTCTTAAAACGTCTCGAAGTCCAACCTTCTCCCTCAAGCTTCCCTGTCCTGACTTTGTCAGGTACCGAAGCCCCCATTCTCCTCGAACATTCTTTGGGGCGTGGTCACGTCTTCATGTTCACCACTTCGGCCGAGACCAGTTGGAACAACATGGCGTTGACGCCGGTCTTCCCCATGCTCATGCAGCAAATCGTAACCTACCTTTCCGGGCGGGAATTCGAACAGCCTCGTATCGTCGGTGACTCGCTGTCGCTTTCCTACGTTGATCAACCCGATGCCAGTGATGCCGTCTTTGACACTCCCTCAAAGGAATCAATCACCGTTCCGGTTCGGAAACATCGCAATCAATTCGTCGCCATGCTCGAGAATTGCCGCGAGGCCGGCTTTTACACAGCCCGGGTGAGCGTTCAGTCGCCGGGAATGCCAATTGCAGTCAATGTTGACCCCGCCGAGTCCAATGTCGCTTCGCTCAGCGCATCGGACTTGAACAAGAACCTTGAAGGAATCGAAATCACGGTGGCAAATTCAAGAGAAGAGCTCGCCTCAATCATCTCCAATAATCGCACGGGTCGTTCATCGTGGCGTTACTTCTTAATCGCCAGCCTGATCATTCTCATCATCGAATCCCTCTTGGCAGATCGACTTCGAACGCGGAAAGAGAAGAAGTCGGCAACGACACCAGAAACCCCAGCCTTAGCACAAGATGCCTGAAGCGCTTTTTACCTTGGCTCAGATCGAGGAGATCATTTGGGCCCGCCCACTTTCCACCACCACTTTGGTGGTGATCTTTGGGGGCATCGTTTTATTTAGTCTCTTTCTCTATCGCAAAGGCTGGGGCCTCCCCTTGTGGATTCGAATCTTCCTCGCGGTGTCTCGCATCGTGGTCCTCGCTCTAATTGTTGCTACCCTTCTTGAACCGACGGCAGTGCGAACCGAGGCCCAAACCCGAACTCGAAGTCTTCCCATTCTCCTCGATATCTCGGAAAGCATGTCGATGAAAGACCAACGCAAGCGTCCTGAAGACATTGCGGAAGCCGCGGCTGCACTCGGCATGATTGATCTTGAGGAGAAAGAAGAAGCCAACGGCACCGTGATGGGATTGGACTCAAAGAAACGGCAGGTCATCGCCTCGTCTTCCCGACTCGATCTCGGCCAGGCTGTTCTCACCAAATCAGGCCAACCCATTTTTGAGTCACTCGGCGAATCCCTCGATGTCAGCTACCACATTTTCGGTAAGTCCACACGCATGCTCAGTGACAACAAGACTGTCAATGACACTGACCTCGATGGGATAAAAGCCACCGAATCCGAAACTTCGATCGCAGCCTCGTTGGAAGCCGTTGCCAACTCTGGCGGCCTTCCTCCCGCCGGGATCGTTCTGTTCACCGATGGAATCGACAACGCGAGCTCCCGGCGATCTGAATCAGTCCTGCAAGATCTCGGCGCACGCGACATTCCGGTTTACCCTGTCCCCCTTGGCCTTTCCGATCCCGATGATGTTGCCATCAAGAACATTGTCATGCAGGAGGTCGCCTTCTCCGGTGACAGCGTTCCGGTTCGGGTGGCGCTCGAATCGCGCGGCTACGAACGTCGAACCGCCCGTCTTGCGGTGAGTCTGAACGGTCGCCAGGTGACTCAGAAAACGATCCGTTTCACAGGTGGACTGCAGTTCGAAAACATCGATTTCCGGGTCGACGTTTACGAAAAAGGGGCAGCTCAAATAGCAATCACAGTGGAGCCCTTCGATGACGAAGTGTCCGTCGCAAACAATAGCGTCGAACGAAGTATTCGGGTGGTGAATGAGAAAATTAATGTTCTCTACATCGAAGGAAACGCGCGCTGGGAGTTCCGCTACCTCCACGCGATTTTGAAACGCGACCCACGTATCAATGCCACTTTCATCGCCTCAAGCATGGGTCCGGAGTTGGCCCGCAATTCGCCCGAGCACATCGAACGCTTTCCAAGCAAACGCGAAGAAGCTTTCAAGTATGACCTCGTCATTCTCGGCGATGTCGATGCCAACTTCTTCACACCCGAAGAACTCAGCTTACTTGAGGAGTTAATCCGGGATCGTGGCGGCTCACTCCTCGTCCTTTGTGGTCCCATGCACACCCCCGCTTCTTACGTCGATACACCAGTCGAAACGATGCTGCCCGTTCGCTTTGCCGCAGGTGAAAAATGGGAGGAGATTTCGGATTCCGTCTTCCCCATGCTCACGCCTGAAGGCCGTAATAGCATGGTGATGACTTTGGAAAATGACAAAACCGAAAATGACCGCACCTGGAGCCGGGTCGCACCTCTCGACCACCTTCCGCCCCTCCTCGGACCGAAACAGGGGGCCACTGTTCTGGCAGCTCTCTCCGATGAAAATGCGGGCACCCAACGCTACCCTCTCGTAGCCTGGCAACGCTATGGCACCGGCAAATGCCTTTCAATTGCCACCGACCGACTTTGGCGATTACGCTTCAAGACCGGCGACAAATACCACTGGCGGGTGTGGTCACAATGCATCCAGTTCATGACCCTCTCCCGCCTCATGGGTGAGCATAAACGGATCCGACTCGAAACAGATCGATCCATCTATTCGACCGATGATCAGAGCCGGATTTACGCCCACGTTCTCGACGATGAATTTGAACCTATCGTGCAAACCGGATTCGAAGTCATCGTGACCGGTCCGGACGAAAGCGAAGTTGAGCAACGCATTCGACTGCAACCCGACCGCGCCCATCCCGGGCTTTATGAGGGCTACTTTTCTCCCGCCGCACCCGGCCGCTATCGCATCGAGGCGAATGACGAAGATCAGGAGGTGTCGAACACCACCGAGTTTCAAGTCGCTGATTTCCGAAAGGAACTCACCGACACCAACATGCGAGCCGATCACTTGAAGCGCATCGCCGAACTCACCGGAGGAGCCAGATTGAGCATCCGCGACCTTCCTCGGCTGATTTCGCTCATCAAAGCTGAGCCGGTGACGACCACGGTTCGCTCGGAACGTCCTTTGTGGGACAGCAGTTGGATTGTAGTATTGCTGGTGGCCCTTCTGGGTGCCGAATGGATCCTTCGAAGAAGACACGATTTGCCATGACCGACGAAAACAAGGAGCTCTCTCTTGAGTCACGATTGCGCACAGTTTGGCAACGACTGCAGCGCAAGCACCTTTGTGCCGGGCTGCTGGCCCTATGCCGATGGACTATCCCTCTCTTCCTTTTGGGAATGGCTCTCGATTGGCTAATTGACCTGCCATCGATTGTCCGAATTGTGATGCTGGCGGCACTTGTGGGAGTTTCGCTCTACCAAGCCTGGCGAAGTGGATGGCAACATCTTAGGAGATTCAATGCAACACGAACCGCGCTACAAACCGAGAAGCAAGAGGGCGGACTTGAAAGCCTGCTCGTCACCGCAGTCCAATTCGGAGAAGATCCAGCCGAAGGCACGTCCAATGCACTTTGGAAAGAGACTCGTCGCAAAGCCGAAGGAACCGCCAAAGCTCTCGAACCGCGCAAGATTGTCGACTTCCGCAAGCTTCGCACTCCCGGCCTGATTGCGCTTGCACTGGCAGCCGTCATTCTTGTTTTGGGGATAGTCAACGGACCGCTCCTCTCGGCCGGACTTTCAAGAATCTTCACTCCCTGGGTTTCCGTTTCTTATCCAACTAAAACAATTCTCGATCTTCAATCGGGAGATCTTGTCCTGAAGGAAGGCGACAGTGCCCGCATTGATATTGGGATCTCCGGCGTGGTTCCGGATCAAGCGACTCTTCTCTTGCAGACTGGCGGAGGGGAACCTCGTGAAATTACCCTCGAGATCAACAAGGGTAATTGCGAATACACCATCGCCTCGGCCTCGCGAGACTTCAGCTATCAGGTTAAGGCTGGCGATGCCAGGAGCGAATGGCACAAGGTTACCGTCATCACGGCTCCCCGCATCTCCAATGTTCAGGTGAAGCTAGACTTCCCGGACTACTTGGAGCGCAGCGCAGAGACTGTCGAAGCTCTCACCCTGACCGTGCCGCAGGAAACCAATGTTCATTGGGAACTCAGTCTCGATCGCTCTGTTCGTGACGCGATCCTCATTCGTGACGGCCAGGAACCCTTGCCTTTGAAAGTCACCGGGAATGGCCGTAACCTTGTCTTCGATGAAAAGGTCGATGCCTCACGCGGCTATAGTTTTTCATGGATTGAGAAAGAACACGGATTCGATTTCACGAGCCCTCGATACTACCTCCAGGTTGCCTCGGACCAACTTCCGCAGATTGAATTGACCTCGCCGGATTCCAATCTCAACGCCCTCCTTGGACGCGAGTTGAAGCTCGGTATTCGTGTCCGAGATGATCACGGCATCGGCGCGGCCACCATCACCTATCGGGTGAACTTGCGCCCTGCGAAAGTAGTCGCGCTCGATACAGCGATCAAAAACGGTGGCGGCGAACAGACCCTCGACTGGGACTATCGCAAGGCTCTTCCCGATTTGAAAGTGGGCGACTCGGTGTCCTTCGTCGTCGAAGTCACCGACAAGTATCCCGATGGTTCCCACAAGGCGCGTTCTGAAACACGTCGGATCACCTTCCTTTCTCGCGAAGAATACCTTGCTCAAATCGAAAAGAAAAAAGACCGCCTCCTTTCGCGCGTCCGCACGACTTATCGACAAGAACGCGCCGCTCACGAGTTGGTGAGCAAGCTTGGCCCAAAGGAGAAGAGCTATTTGCAAACCTGCCAGCTGGAAGCAATCCGACAGGAAATGCTCCGCCAACAGTTAAAAGACATCGCTGGCGAGGTGCAAACTCTTCTCGAAGACCTGGAGGCCAACAAAGTCACCGAAGCAGTCGAGGCCGAGACCTTGACTCAAGTAAAAGCAGGTCTCGAATCAATCGCGGAAAATCAGATCGCCACAGCCGCTTCTCTTCTTCGCGATCAAACCGGTCGCGAGAAAAACCTGGATCCCACTTCCGCGATTCTTGTCGTCAACCAAGCCGCTCGCGAACTCGCGGATCTTGTCCTCCAGCGCGGCATCGACTTCGCCCGCGAAGTCTTCGCCCGCGAGTCCCACATGCTCGCAAAGGAACAGGCCACGATCCGGCTCCTCTCCATTCAATCAGGAGGAGAGGATGAAGCTCTCGCAAAACGACAAGATCAACTCGCGGGGTGGACCGGCCATCTCATAACCTCGCTCCGCAAAGGAATGCGTTATGACAAACGCCCCATCGCAGTCCTCGGACTGACCCAGCGTATCAAGGAGCTCGGTGCCAGCGGAGCAACCGACAATATGAGGAAAGCCGCCGTCTTGATCCGAAACGGAAAGACCGCCGAAGCAGCCACCCTTCACAACGAAATCCTCATTCCTCTTTTGGAGGCCGAATTCAGCGTGCGCACCGGTGCTGAATATGCCGCCATCATGAAGTT
The DNA here is from genome assembly GCA_039768565.1 of Akkermansiaceae bacterium. Taxonomy (GTDB): domain Bacteria; phylum Verrucomicrobiota; class Verrucomicrobiia; order Verrucomicrobiales; family Akkermansiaceae; genus SW10. The sequence continues at coordinate 7,079 of JBDNAG010000174.1, forward strand.
CCGTTCACAGCTGGAAGCTCTTCTTAAACGCCAAAAGGAATTACGCGCGACCTGTGAAAAGATGAGCGCGGTAGACTTCAAAAAGGACCATCAAACATTGGCCAAAACACAGGCCGAGATCCAAGAACTTCTCGTCACCTCTCTGCTCCCACCCATCCCTACTCCGAGACCCCGGCTTTTCGACCAGACCTTTCCCTCTGCTCCACCCGTGATGAAGCTGCGCACCGAAGGAGAGAACGCGATGGCCAGGGCCCTCTCCCAAATCGCAGCTGGCGAGCAAAAAGAAGCCCTCATTCATCAATTGGAGGTTGAGAAAAAGTTGGCGGAATTCTCCGAACTCCTCGATCGGTCTTCCCTTGAACTCAGCCTGCGGGCGCAGGGATTGAATGCCCTTGTTTCTACCGCGACCGAGCGGGTCACTTTAATCGAAGACTTCGAAGAACGCCAAATCATCCTTCTCGAACAAACCGAGGAAGCGGCACTCGATGAGGTGAAGCCTGATTCGCAAGCAGAGGCGCAACAATTCCTTGCCGAAGAAGTGGCAGCTTTTCGCCAAGCACTCCTCGAGAACAAAGAAGCAAAGGAAGATGCCCTCCCTCTTTTGAATCGTCTCGAGCAGGTGATGAAAGAGATGCAGAAGGCCGCGACTCCGTTGAAAGCCAATCAAGCTGAAGATGCACTCGAACCGCAGGAAGCCGCAGCCGATCTTCTCTCCGATGCCAGGGAATTGGCCACAGCTCAAATTGAACGCCTCTCTCTCCTGCAGAGTCTCTATTCCTTTCAACGCTCGGTGGGGATCGCGAGCGGCTGGATGGCAGATATTGTCGCAGAGCAAAGTGACCTCGTGGACGCGACACGAAAGGCCAAACCGGAAGATGCCCCGAAGCTTACTCCGGTGATGCAAAACCTACGTCAGTGCTACACCGACATCGCCCCGGTTCTCGACCTTGTCGCCGGACGTCTCGACGCCGGAACCCCTCTCCTTTTTGCCGGAACCGACCTCGAAGACGCCATCCTAGCCGTGGAGGACGAAGATTTCGAAGACGCTATCGACGCTCAGGAGGTCGCTGCGGAATCACTCGCTGAAGTCAAAGTCCTCGTGGATGCTGTGCAACGCCAAACCGGATACGTTGCCGAGATCGTGGAATACCTTCATTCCGTTCAAGCCGACGCCGCCTTGATCGCATTCGGACAAGCGCAAGTCCGCGAACAACTTGCCGGCCTTGAGGGCAAGATTCCGGAAGCTCTGATTACCGAGCAAACGGCCCTGCAGGCGAAGGCGGGTGAGTATGGTAATCAGCTCAAGAAAGTCACTGGAATGAGCTCCTTCATCGAACTCGAAGAGACGACCGGGCCATCATCGTTCCTTGATCCGGGAATCCAAATGAAGGCCGCACAAGAGTCACTCAAGGCGGGGCAGAAAAATGAAGCTGTCGCTAGGATGCAACTTGCCGAAACCAGTCTAAAGTCGAGCGCCGAGCAACTCTTTCTCATCATCACCATGCTTCATGGCCTTCCCTCGATCGAGATGACCAGC
>JBDNAG010000175.1:0-6730 GCA_039768565.1 Akkermansiaceae bacterium
CCAAATCGTTGTTGCCTACAACTGCATAATCTGTCGGGCGTTTACGGAAATCTGCATCCCAGGGTAGATACAGCATACGGCCGTCATCGGGCCGGACGAAAAACTTTTGATTATGAGGCAAGCCGCCTGTCGAGTAACTGTCGTTGGAATTCACCAACGACATGAGCGCGGAAGCGCGCAACCACTGATTAATATCGATGGTGTCCTCCAGTTCCGAGGGATCTCCTGCGGAGAGCCGGTTAATGGCATGATTGAAGGCAATGAGCCGCGTGTAGTCATCCTTTGCCCGGGCATTACCAATGAGGAAATGCCAGCGGTAATCTTCTTTCGACAGGCCAGTGAGCTGGCCAAGTTGAACTCCGTTCACCAGATCCGGATTGGCGTTTTTTAAGCCCTCCGGTGTCCCGCTAGAAGTCGTTGTGGGGTAGTATATGAGATCCATCTTAAAGGTCGGGGAGTCGGCTCCGTTCGACCACTGGCTATCGAGATAGACATCGTTAAATTCTGCCATCGTCATCTGCGCCGACCCGTTGTGAATAGATCGGGGAGCAATCAGATAGACCATATCATTGTACATCGCCGGGATCCCTCCGGCACGATAAGCGACCTGCTGATTGATAATGTCGACCTGGCCCGAGCCGTTGTCGGTTGTCCCAGGCCCGTATGCAGAACGGTCCATATTGACTACCTCATGCACACCTCGAAATTTCTCAGTGGGGTCAAACTGAATAGCAAAACCGGCTCGCGTCGTGCCATTTCGTCCACGTTGACTGGAGCGCAGACGAACTTTCGCATGATAGAACACTTCCCGCTCCCGGTAAACAACCGTGCAAGGGCGATACCAGTTGCTCATTACTTGGGTGATAGTGTGCATCTCATCGGCGTCCGCTTTCGGCAGAAGAATGCGGAATCCATGTCCGGGTCCAGTCGGAACGATTCCGTTAGCCCACTGAATCATCGCCCGGGAGTCGGTGCCAGCAGCAGGAAAATCAGTTAACCCGGCGGAGACATAGAACTGCACTAGGCTGTCTGCGCCCTGTCCGGGGATTTTGGCTTCACCGCCGGTCATGGGAACGTCGTTCCATGTCGAAGAAGAATCCAACCGCCAGTGAAGCATCGTTGCTCCTTTTGCGGAAACGGTCACAGATTCTCCGGCTGCCGGAATGACGGGTGAATGAGACAAATCTAAAATCACCGGCGCGGCCTCGGGTAGCAAACGGGAATTCGCAGCTCCCGGAGTGCCGTTATTGGTCGGCACATCGAGTAGGTGCTGGCGTGCGAGGCGATTGAAGTAAAGCCGCGAGTGGAGCCGTGGTGATCCCGATTGCCACTTGGCGCGAAAGCTGATGGTGTAGTTATGCCCACTATTGATGGTCACAAAGCTATTGCCGTTTTTTAGCGTCGTTTCGCAGTGATTGTGCATGTGCTCGGTCGCGCCGGTGGAAACGATTCGCAGTGCGCCGTCAACAGCTCTGCTTTCCCCGTGCAGTCCATGATTCCCGCGTAGTCGCCAAGTGTCGGCATTTGAATCAAAGGTTTGGTTTTGGATCAACTGCGTATTGCCTGTGGATTTGTTGATCACGCTAACATTATCGATAAGAACTTCGCCGTCATTCAGGAGACCGAGGATGAATTCATTGTAAGTAGTGGGATCGTTGCTGCCGGTTGGGGGCGACGCTTGTCCGGGGTAGCTGAACGTTTGCCACGCCGCTTTGCCTGTTTCATCGCTCGCAGCCCAGGCTTCAGAGGAAGACGTGTCCATGTCTGGGTGGCGCAGCTCGAGACTGGAGCCACCGCCATCCGCCCGGTTGTCCCAGCGCCCGCCATCAGCAAAAATCACTTCATCGACAGTGTTATCGTTGGCGTCCTCAATGCGCACAATATCGCCGGAGTTCGAAAGCCCGCCTGACCAAGGTCCCAAGGCGGGTTGTGAAAGAGTCGATGGGTCCGCTGCAACTAACAAATACCCTCCGGCCGTAATACTGGCACCATCGGGGAAATCGAAATCTGCGCCGCCGCGTAATTTCCATCCTGTCAGAACAACCTCATTTCCGCTGCGGTTATAAAGTTCAACCCACTCCTCATCATTTGCTATCACGCCAGTCGGAAGATGCGTGGGCATTTTGTTATACATGATCTCGTTGATCACGATGCTGTTGGGAATAGCGAAGCTGTTGGCCAATCCTGGTGTGGGTGTGCTGGGCACTTGCCACAATCCATTGTCATCGCGTGCATGCGTCCGGGTGCGAACGACGGCCCCGTCGATGATCGACGATTCTCCTGGCGCGATCAGGAAGATCTTATCGTCCTTCGCAGGTCGAAAGCCAAGTGTGTCCTCGTCGAGCGAAAGCAGACTGCCAGAGGCCAAACTCACGTCGCCGCCGATGACAAATTCCTGCCCGTTAGAATCGCGAATTCGATACCCTTCCAACATTAAGTTCTCGCGATCCGAGTTTTTGAGTTCCACAAAAAAGGCATCTGTGGCGGAGCTGGCTCCCGCAATTTCCTCGAATCTTAGGTCAGGCGATCTGTGGAGCGATGGTGGTGTCTCGGTCACATCCAGCGTCATGCCAAAGATTGCGTCGAGATCATCCGGTCTCGGCTGATGCAACTCGACGGCTAGGACATTTGTTCCTGGAACGAATGCATTTGCGGGAATGATGGTAGCCCCGCTGAACTGCGGATAGCGAACGTCTTCCACAACGGGAACATTATACCGCAGCACTTCCGTTCCATTGAGATAAAAGACGGCTCCAGCATCGACCAAATATTCCAAATTCAACTGGTAGCTGGATTCCGGATCTCCACCCCAGTCGAAGCTTTTTCGAAACCATGCGACCTGCGGATTTTTGGGTAATACTGTGCGTGAGAGTATTGGCTCGGCAGTCGCAGCCCACTTGGCACGGAAACCAGCGGGATTGGGGGAAGATCCAGCGTTCGTCCAGTCGAATTCGATGGTGTTGAGCCCCTGAATCAAGTTTGTATTTTGAATCAAAAAAGGACCAAGGTAACTTCGGAAACCACTTCCGTTGATCCCGTTGATTGTTGTGCCATTAACTCGAAGTGCATTGAGAGTGTTGTCGACCGATGGCGAAAATAGAACTTCAGCAGTCTGTGGTCTCCAATGGGTTAAGTCGACTTCAAGCTGATAGGTTACGGAACCCGGAGCGGTGCTGTCTGTGCCGTTTGCGGTCGGCCCAAGCCACTGTGATTCACCATCCGGTCCAAGCCATGCCGGATGCGCAGATTCGATAAATGCCCCAAGCCCGTCCGCAGTGTGTCTGTAGTGAGGATCGCGGTTTCCAGGGGGGATCAGGTTTCCGTTATCGTCGACTCCTGTTGGGTGAAACTCATCGATCTTAGTCCGAAAAACAGGAGGGGTAGTATTACCGCCTCCAATTGGTTTTTCATTTGAGTAAATTGTCGGTGAACCAAAATCAAAAGCAGCTGTTCCCGTTTTCCAGTCAATCTGGTTGTCATTGTAGCCAACATCTGCCCAGTCGGCTCCGGGATGATTGTCCGAGTTGTTGTATTTCCACTCCGAATAGAATTCGATGACGCGTCCGGTCACAGATGGCACCGGTGGTGGAAAGTTGTCTCCTCCGGGAGTGCCTCCGATTTGTAAACTGGAGGTCCAATTCTTCGCGAAGGGGCTGGAGCTGTCTTGGTTCTTCTTTGATAGAGAGACACCAGATCCATCTGGAGATACAGGCCAGTCGCCGGAATCACGATAGGAAAGCTCATCCATAAGACGGCGGTTTTTATCTCGCAAACGGATGGTTTCGCCACTGTTTCCCAAAGCGCCAATGTAAGGTCCAAGTGATGAGGGGATCAGTGCAGGTGAGCGTGCGATCACCAAATAACCGCCGCCAGGAATAATTGTGCCGTCGGCGAAGGTGTAGTTCACTCCACCGGTCAGTTCCCAGTCCGACAGATCTATGTCGATGCCCATTTGGTTGTGCAATTCAACGAACTCGCCAGCCTCCGATGCATCTGCGGGATTATAGTGAAGTTCGTTGAAGACGACAACCGAGTCAACAGGAGGAGCCGCTGCATCAGTAGAAGAAACTGTCATGCAGAGAATAGCAGAGAGTATTTTCTGATGGCGTTGCATGAGTAGAGGGAAGAACGAAAAAACGATCTGATCAGATCAGTAGCATGAAGGCGAAATTAAATTGCTCAATTGAAGGGCTTGTCTTGTGATTCCTTCTTCATCCTCGGAGTGATTCCTCTCAGTCCCCAACAAATCAGTAGACCACGTCACCACAAAATCGGCCAGAATCATCACGACAATTACCGTGATCAAGGGCGCAATCCCATACATCGATCCAAAAAATGAACGTCGTATCCAAAGGTGAATCTCTGTGCCTTAAGAATAAAAAATTTGGACGTAATTAGGTTCTTTGAAAGCTGAACGACTACAAGGAAACGACGCAATTGGATGAGCTTCTTTGAATTGAGAAGCTGAAAGGCCCCTTCCTTACTTGGAGCCAGAAGATGATCTGACTGCGGAGCCCGGCGAATCTCTTTTTATTTTGGCACGGACTTCATTGACTTGGCGTTGTTCATTAGGATCCAGCACTTTGTAACCGCGGGGATAGGGCCAGCCGAAGCCCCACCGCCATGAGGTGGGCCACCACGGAGCACCTCCGATACGCACGCCAGAGTACATGAGGCAAGCCAGCACCGGATGTCCCTCCGCTCGGACCCCACGTATCAATTCGCGGTCCGCTTCCCGGCGTTGTGCACGCGTGCCGCCCTGCCAATAGGCTAGATCGTGCTTCGCGCAATGTGCATGCCACTTCCGGGGATGAATTAAGGTTCCGTCTGGAAAAGATGAGCAGCCATCAGATTGGAAATCCTTGAGTTGGCCAGGACGTGTCGCACAGCTCGTGAAAGTAGCGGCGCAGATGAGAAGAAGCCATCGCATGAGCCAAGAAGAGGGGAAATGGAGAGCGTTGTCCAATCAATCATACGATTGTAAGCTTTAGCCCCCCCCGTTTGTCGGCCTTTTTAGACAAGAGTTTTTATGGTTCATATTCTTGGCGATATCACCAATGGGGGTTTTCGTGCGCACACCTTGAAACGGATGGAGTCTTCTTTGACCTCGTCTTCAACGGGGGGAATGATCTCTCCATCGGCGTCGAGTCTCATGCCTTGATCGCATTTGACGGTGACCTCCCGGGCCTGCATTTGAAGGTCAACGCGTTCATCGATCAGAACGTCAACTGCCCGCGGGCCCTTCCATCTCGAGCATGATTCATCCGAGTAATGAGGTAAAAAAAAGGGGAGCCATCGGCTCCCCTTTTTAAAGTGAAATGTGGTAGAAAAAACTACCTCGTATTCTTAAAGGCCAAACGAAAGAGAGGCTCCGATGACGGTCTCGTCTTCGGTGATCGCTGTGTCAGTAATCACGTGAGTTACACCAACGCTTGCGCTGATGTTGTCGTCAAGGCTGATATTGAGAGCAGCAGAGAGAGAAAGGAAGTCAACATCGTCTAAGCCAAGAGCAAGAGGATCTTCGTCCCAGTTACCATAGGTCGCTCCGAGAGTAGCAGAAACATTGTCTGCAACATCAACAGAGTAGCTTGCTGAGATCTCGTAGTAGACATCCCCAGTGTAGGCATCTGTGGTGTTGAAGAAAGCAGTCGCGCTCAAGTCGATGCAAGCGATGGTTGTGGATAAACCGGTGTAGACCTCAAGGCGGTCTCCGTTGGCGAATGGACCTCCAGAGTAGGAAGTGCTAATCAATCCCGCGTTGAAATCAACGCTCTCTTGAACAGCCTTCGTGATGCCAGCGCTAATTCTTGTTTCGTCTTGGCTTACAAGTCCACCTTGGCTTGTTCCGTGGAACAATCCAACGTTCCAGTCGAGACCGGCGGCGGATCCAGAAGCGTCGAGGCTAAGGCTGACCTGATCTTCACCGAGGTTGACACCACGATAAACATAATCCGAGTTATAACCCGCGGAGATGACACTCTCGATTTCAGCATTGGCAAAACCAATGATAGCAATTGAAAGTCCGGCTACTGACAGTGTGTTATTTAAACGCATATCGACGCCATGAATGAATCAGTTTCATCGGTAGGTCAAGTTGAATTAATTAATTTTTGTAAATATTTTTCAAATCGATAGTGATTTTACTTAACAGGGGCCTAGGATTTCGGGTCTGTCACTCGTTTTATTAGTTCTGGCGTGAATCCTGAAAAAGGGGGGCGGATGGTTGAACTGTTGTGTCTTTCATCCCGAGCCTCTCTATTCGTATCCACGATAAACGTGGCAGAGGTCAGGAGCGAACGGTCAGAGAAGGGAAGGGCCACGATGCTTTTCATGCTGGGAAGACTCCGGCGTTTATCACCTGTCCGCCTAAGGTTAGGCTCTTAATTTGAAAATAATCTTGGAAGTCTGCTGACTTAACACAGGGTTGATAAATGCAAAACGCGACACTTAGGATATTTAAAAAGGACGGAAAAAAGGTTTCCGGGAAGTGTGGCGGAATACTTCTTATTCTAAAATTAATCATAGGTTTATTTCCAGTTCTCCAACGCAGAGTTGCATTTCTTGCGCTCTTTGCCTGTTCGTTCCCGCCTCTCTACGCTGACCATGAATCCGAAAATGTCGGACCTGGTGCCAATCTATCTGGTGCCGACCTATCTGGTGATAACCTATTTGGTGCCAACCTATCTAATGCCGACCTATCTAATGCCAACCTAACTGGGACCAACCTAGA
>JBDNAG010000026.1:0-8584 GCA_039768565.1 Akkermansiaceae bacterium
ATTGGAGGAGAGTCAACAAGCACAAGATCGAAGCGTTGCTTTACGTCCTGAAGAAGCTCGGACATGCGGCGGGAGTTCAGGATACCTGCAGCATCTGCCGGCAAAATACCAGAAGGCATGAAGTAGAGATTATCCACTGGTGTCTGCAGGATCACATCCTCAAGAGCAAGGTCAGTTGTCAGGTAGTTCGTAAGACCAACGGAATTATTAATATCGAAGAATGTGTGAAGACGAGGTCGGCGGAGGTCGGCGTCGATCATCAGGGTGGTATATCCACCTTGCGCACAAACGTAAGCAAGGTTGACCAAGGTAGTTGACTTACCTTCACCTGCACCACCGGATACAACAGTAATTGAGTTGTCGTCCGGATTCTTTCGGTTGAACTCGATATTGGTTCGTAGAATTCGATAAGCCTCTGCGTCCGGGCTCATGCCGCTCTGCTTGTGGAGCACTCCCACATCCTTCGGAATCACAGCAAGAACCGGAACCTGGAGATAACGCTCCACATCTTCCAGGCTCTTCACAGAGGTATCGAGGTGCTCGAGAAGGAAGGCGATACCGATTCCAAAGACCAGCCCGACACCGGCACCGAGAAGAAGGTTCATGGTGAAATTAGGGAAAACCGGAGCATTAGCCTTCTTCGGTCTCTCATGTAAAGTGATCGGGTCGCGAGGCATCTTGAGAAGCACACGCGCCTCTTGCTGCTTGATTTTCATTTCACGAAGCATCGCACGGGCTTGCTCGTATTGCTCCTTGGCCTGAGTATAGTTACTCTGCTTCAACGAGAGATTAATTGCGTCCTCCTGACGCTCATCGACCATTTCGCGCATTTTTAAGACCTGACGCTCAACCAACTCGAGTTTCGTCTGAAGAACCGCACGCAGAGAGACGACCTCTTCATGCGCTTTCCTTAGTGAAGACTTAGCACGCTGATCCATCACAACCATATCAGGGTGCAATTGCCCAATTCCCTGAGCCGAAAGATCAAGCTTTCTATCAATCGCCTCCCGATTTTGGTTTGCATAAAGGGTTACTTGATTCTGGGGGAGATCAAGACCAGCCGCATAGCTGATTAACTCTTCATTCGAGAGCTGAAATAGCTTCTTGATTTGAATCTCGATCTGATCTGCTTGCGTCTCAAAATCAGCAAGTTTTTGACGAGCACTTTGATACATCTGCTGCTCACTCATCCCCAAGGGATTCGAATGGCCTCCATCAAAATATGGGATTCCATACTGCTGGATCAAAACTGTAAGTTCCTTGCGATGATCTTGAACCAAATCACTCTGCGCAATAAGCTCATTATCCAATGCATCCAGCGCCTTTTGAGCACGTTGCTCTTCGGTTGATTTACGGCGCTCGATATAGGCTTCAGCGACGGCCACAGCAATCGATTTTGCGTCGCTTGCCTTTGCATGTCTTACGTTGATCTCAATAAAATCTGTCCCTCGTCGCTCAGTTGTTTCCACGATCCCTTTCAAGATACTCACGACGGTGTCCGTCTCCATTCCCCACAGTGTTTCAAGTTTCGCCTTCTTGGCTGCCATCTTTAGCGTTTCAGGAGCAATGATGGTCTGAAACTCGTTTTGCATATATTGCGCAGTCATTTGAGCGCCAGGATTCACTCCTCCACCCCCTCGGAAAGGGGCAATGGTAATGGTTGAGGGATGAACCTGCACAACAGAAGTGCTTTCATATTTTTCCGGCATCACCGATGTGATGACGGCAGCGGTCATAAAAACGAGAAGGAACGTGAGCAAAATCACTCCATATCGATTTTTCAATACTTGCCAGTAATCTATTGAAGGAGTGGAGTCGATGGATGATTGATTGTTACCTTGCATGCGAAGAGGGGAGTAGGGTTTGCTAGCGGGGGCGGTTTTTTAAAGACAAAAATCGGCCTCCGCAATGAAAAGACACCGCGAAGGCCGAAATGTTCAGAATTAGATTTTTTAAATCCTAGAATCTTGTCGAAGCACCAAGACTGAGGCGATTACGATCATATTCGCGGCCCGCGTCAGAGGTGAGATCTTCGAAGTTGTAACGCGCATTAAGAATAACGTTATCGGTAACTTGGAGATTAAAACCAACGAAGAGATTCATAAGTTCCTCATCGACAGATGAGGCACCAAGGAAGCCAGACTGGAGTTCATTGTAGTCCAATGCAGCATAGTTGATTCCACCCGTGACCGTAAGATCTTGGGAAACCTCGTAATTACCAGTCAAACCAACACGAAGGGTATTAGTATTACTATAAACGGAATTGATTCCAGTGTTTGGATCAAGCACGTTGCGCGACCAGTCTTCTACACCATACCGAACATAAGTCCGCAATGAGAACTGTGAATTAATCGCAGTATGGAACGATCCTTCAACGTATGGATTGTCTGATGAGTTTCCTCCGTCCACATCACGCATTTGGATACCGGCACGAATGATACCAGTTGAACGTTGGTTAAACCGATGCTCCAAGCCAGCGAGGACAAATTGGTTCGTGGAATCACTGACTGCTCCGTCTGCAGAAGTGTCTGAGTAACGGTATGTCAGAGTTGCTACAGTTTGATCGCTCACTTGGTAACGGAAATCGTTGTAAGCAGTCCATGTCGTCCGATCGCCGTTATCGACGTCTTCATAAGTAAGCCCGTCAAAGCGAATACCGGTGTAGGTGGCCAGTCGCTCCGACAAACGATTCCCGACGGCGTTGTCGGAAGACCAGCGGAAGTAATTTCCGATTTGTCTCTGTGCCTGGAAACCCGTAGAATAATCAGGCTCGAGCTCGTAGGCGACGTAGTTTTGGCTCACGAAACGAAGGCGCTCGCTGACACGATGAGTCCAGTTGAGATAAAGTGATGCAGTGAAAGAGGAGTCATCGATATCGACACCACCAGTGTCAAGATTATCGAAATAATGAATTACGCCAACTTGCGCACCAAAGTTGGTGGTCGTTTGAGGAGTATTGCTCAGGAAGGTAGCTCCGACATACGCCTGACCATAAAACGACTCGTCGTCGTTCCCCAGTAGCGGAGTAGGATTGTCATCATAACCAAAGTTCGCTCCAGCGGTCAATGCCAGAGGAAGAGACTCGGACTGGTCGTCGTCAGGCGCGAGGTCAAAAAGTGATTGCGCGCAAAGCGAGCTGGCCATTGCCATCCCGACTGCTGCAGTTGCGAAAGATTGTTTTTTCATCAAATTAAATGTTTGTTTTATGTGAAAGCGCTGAGGAGGTTACACTCTAAAGAAGGTCTGAGGCACCATCGGAATTTTCGCCACCACCGTTTCCGCCGTCGGAACCAGAATTATCAAGAGGACCAGTCACGTTAGGATCGTCTTCAAGAGGCGGGAAAAAGAATTCAGGGAGCCAACGGCTCTCTTTAACGATAGGGTCGGTGATGCTCTCAAACGGGTAGTCGAGCGGGTTGGGACCATCAGCAGGAGGAGGAGGGATCACGCCCTTCTCGTCATCGAGGCCACCCTTATCAGAGTGACCCTCTCCACCGGCGGCGTCATATTTTTCAACAACAGCCTGGATGTCAGAGACAGCATCAGGAGCAGTGGCAATTGCACACTGGGCGATGATGCGGATTTGGGAAGGAGCCTCAAGAATCGCTGTGTTCACGATTTTTGCGACCTGCTTCTTATCAGCGTCGGAGGCAACGATAGCGGCTTTAACAATCTCGCAAGCACAAGACTCGTTGGCAGCAACATTGGCGGCAACGATCTCGAGGACCTTGCTCGAGTCAGCAGCGACTGCAATTTTAACAGCTTTGCTCAACTTGACGGAGTCAACCACGTCTGCCGAGGCGAGTGGTGCAGCGGCCAAGAGAACTGCCGTAAGTGCGAATTTCAGCGTATTTTTCATGGATTTATAAATCTAAGTTCTGAATGAACCCTAGTAACTAGGGGGATTTGGAGCGGGTAGAGGGAATCGAACCCTCATAATCAGCTTGGAAGGCTGGAGCTTTACCATTAAGCTATACCCGCATCACTGGGGATAGGTTTACCTTCCTGATCAAGGGACTGCAAGGTTTTTTTTCACTTTGCCGGATGCCGTTTAATCCCTTTGGCGCTAATTCACCTGAAACGGCAGCGTTCAATGAGTCTATAAAATAAATCTTAATTATCCTGTTTTGTTAAAAATTTTGCGTATTTATAAACCGGAAGGATGATCGATAAAGGCCCATTTAAGGCCAAATCGTTGCTCCAGGAGTTGACCGAGCGCCTTCACTCCAAAGGTTTCGGTCGCGTAGTGTCCCGCATAGAGCACATTGAGCCCAAGCTCTTCTGCAAGTGAATGGCTCCAATGCGGGCCCTCTCCAGTCACAAACGTTTCAATCCCTTCCATAACCATGGCCTCAATTTCACTTCCCGCTCCTCCAGTAATTATTCCAACCGTCCCTGCTGCACCATTTTCATCGCCTCGAAGCAGCACCGACCCACCAACGGCAAGCTCAAGAGCTTTCCTTAAATCACCCAAATTTCCAGTATAGGTCGCTCGCCTCCCCAAGGTGATTCCTTTCCAGTTAAAAAATGGCTCACCATCGCCCAAGCCGAGCGCCCGCGACAATCTCACGTTATTCCCAAGTTCCGGATGCACATCGAGGGGAATGTGGCTGCTGTATATGGCCAAGCCGGAATCCATAGCGATCTTCAGCTTGGAATAAGCCGCACCAGTCAACATTCGCACTCCCTGCCAAAACATTCCGTGATGCACGATCAGAAGGTCCGCACCATCTGCAACAGCCTTCTCAATCACCGGCAAGCTTGCATCCACTGCACAAGCCACCCGGCACACTTCACCCTCGTTCTGAAGCTGCAAACCATTATACGCTCTCGGATAATCGGGAACTCCCGCCGTCCCAAGCTCAGTTTCGAGAAGCTCGACAACCTCAGATAATTTGGCCATGTCGCGACTCAACCCGCGTCATCCCGTTCAGGCAACACAAAAGGACTTCAGCTCGCCAGGTAGCAAACTGCGAGCCACGAACACCCCGCCCTCCCACTCAAATTCCATCTGCCCGGCATGCAACGCCTGTCGATCAAGCCGCAGTCGCCTACGCAGCCCCTCGGTCCACCCCTTTTCCAAAAACTCCAAATACGCCCGTCCATCGTCCCCATAAATCTTATCTCCCACGATTGGAAACCCGAGATGCTCCAAATGCACCCTGATCTGGTGAGTCCGCCCAGTTCGAGGCTTGCACCCAATGATCGCAAACTGATCCGCCCCCTTTTCAAACTTCTCCTCAACCCAAAATACCGTCTCGCTTGCCTTCCCTTCCGTATGGACCGCCTGCCTCACCCAAACCTCACTTTCCTCAAATTCACCCTTCCGCCGAATTGATTCCGTCACACAGACTTCAGTCCAATCCGGCCACCCGCACACAATCGCCTCATAACTCTTCTTAATTTCCCTTCGCCCCATCATCTTTCCTAATCTCCGCGCCACCGACGAACTCTTAGCAACCAGGACACAACCACTCGTTTCCCGGTCCAACCGATTTACGAAGAAGAACTCTTCCCCCGGTATCGCCTCCTTCAAAACGCCCAACAAAGTCACCTCATCCCTCTTTCCCGTGGGATGCATGATGAGAGGGGCTGGCTTGTCCACAATCAGCCAATCCTCGCAATCCTCGAGAATCTCAAAATTCGTCCGCGCCGGGATTCTCAAACTCACCCGCACATAAAATCCCTTTTCAAAATCCTCCTCCAGTCTAAAACCCGCGCATGTCCCACATGGAGCACACGCTGGCTTCCGAAGCCACCCTCGAAGGAACCTCACTCCACACCGGAGAAAAAGTCACTCTCACGCTGAAGCCCGCTCCCGAAAGCTATGGCTTCAAGTTCCGCCGCGTCGACCTCCCCGATAAACCCTTCATCGACGCCTGCGTCTCCAAAGTTCAGACCGTCGAGCGCGCCACCACCCTCGCCGAGGGCTCGGTCCGCGTTCACACCGTCGAACATGTCCTCTCCGCCCTGGTCGGTATGGGAGTTGACAATGCCCTCGTCGAAATGGATTCAAACGAACCTCCTATCGGCGATGGCTCTTCGCGCCCCTTTGTCGAACTCATCAAAAAAGCCGGCCTCGAAGAGCAGACCACCCCTCGCAAAGTTTGGGAAATCCGTGAGCCCATCCATCTCGAAACCGGCGACGGCTCACTCATCACCATCGTCCCCGACAAGCAATTCCGCGTCTCCGTCACCAACGTCGGCAAGGACGGACGCTTCGTGCAATACTTCTCCACCATCGTCACCCCAGAACTCTACGAAGCCGAAATCGCCCCCGCCCGTACCTTCACCTTTTATGAGGACATCAAGCCCCTTCTGGACAAAGGGCTCATCAAAGGCGGCTCGCTCGAAAACGCCGTCGTAGTCCGAGGCGAAGAGATCATGTCCAAGGAGCCCATGCGCTACGACAACGAATTCGCCCGCCACAAGGCCCTCGACCTCATCGGCGACCTAATGCTCTCCGGTCGTAAATTTACGGGTCATGTCATCGCTGTCAAACCCGGCCACGGTCCGAACACCGAAGCGGCCAAAGCCCTTCGCAAAAACTACGCAGCCATGCGCGCCATGGTGCCCCCCGTAAAACTTCCCGAAGCCGAAGCGGTTCTCGATATCACCGAGATCCTCAAGATCCTCCCCCACCGCTACCCCTTCCTCCTCATCGACCGCGTCATCGGTTTCTCCTCCGAGATGAAGTGCACCGCTATCAAGAACCTCACCATGAATGAGGAATTCTTCCAAGGCCACTTCCCCGGACACCCCGTCATGCCCGGTGTCCTCCAACTCGAGGCCATGGCCCAGACCGCCTCCATCCTCATCATGCGCCTCCCTGATAATCAGGGGAAAATCGGTTACTTCCTCAGCGCCGACAAAGTCAAATTTCGTAAACCCGTTGTCCCCGGAGACACTCTCTTCATTGACACCGAGATCCTTAGCTTCCGCCGCACCATCGGCACCGCCGTCGCCACTTGCTCCGTCAACGGCCAGGTCGTCTCCAGCGCCGAACTCAAGTTCGCCGTTGTCGACGCATGACCTTCCATTGAGCTCTTACATTGAACTTCCAAGACTCCGACCTAGACTACAGGATGGCTCGGCGGCTACTCTTGACTCTAACTCTGCTAGCAACCTTTTGCTCTTCGGAAGCAAAGCGGGTTGTCATCAGTGAAACCAACTTCGACCGCGCCCAATTTCTGGAATTCTACAACCCCGGTGAAATTGAAGTCGACCTCACTGGCTACACCATCATTGATGGGTTTAAGCATTCCTCATTGGCACGATCCCGCTAAAAAAACCGGGCCTAAAAAACACCTTCCTCTTATGAGCCTGAAAACACTGATTCGCGTCGTCATACCCCTAGCCACAGCCTCACTCCTTCCAGCCGAAATCCCAAAGAGCCCGGTCAAAATCTTCATCCTCGCCGGACAGTCCAATATGGTCGGTCACGGCAAGGTCGAGATGGGTCTCAATCCGAAATATGAGGAATCTAATCAAAAATCCCAACGCGAAATCAAGAGCGGCATCGGAGGGCTCCGACAACTCGCAACCTCTCCCGCCACCGCCAGACAATATGGTCATCTCCTCGGAGAAAACGGCAAATGGATCGAGCGCGACGACGTTTTCGTTTATTCCACCGCTCCCGGAAAAACTACCGGTAAGCTCGCCCCCGGCTTCGGCAAAGGAAGCTGGTTCGGACCCGAACTCCAGTTCGGAAACCTCGTCGGCGACCTCATCGACGAACCCGTTCTCATCATCAAAACGGCCTGGGGTGGTCACTCGCTCGGCATTAATTTCCGCCCGCCTTCCTCCGGTAAACCCGACTACCAAAAAGGTAAATACAAGGATGAAGACCTCGGCGCCTCTTACCGCGATATGATTAAAATCGTCAAAGACATTCGGGACAACCTTGGCACCTATTTTCCCGAACTCAAAAGACGGGAAATCGAAATCACCGGCTTCAGCTGGCATCAGGGTTGGAACGACGCCGGCTCCGCCGAAATGGTCGCCGAGTATGCCGAAAACATGCAGAACCTCATTCGCGATCTCCGCAAAGACCTGGACGTCCCCAAGCTCCCCGTCGTCATCGCCAACACGGGAATGATCGGTATGGGCGGAAAAGGAATTCGTAACGAACTCTGCGAAATTCAGCTCAAGCTCGGCGACCCAAAAGCCACTCCGGAATTTGCCGGCACCATCCACTCGGTTGACACCCGGCCCTTCAAGCGCACCACGGAACAATCACCCAGCAGATTCGGCTATCACTGGAACCATTCCGGCGAAAGCCACTTCCTCGTCGGCGACGCCATGGGCCGCGCCATGATCGACTTGTTGAATAAATAAACCAGCTGTCACATTTGATTTAAACTGAAATTTTTAGACATCTTCGATCCCTTCGACCCATTTTTACCAACAGACTAAAAAAGCTCCTCTCCCTTCTCTCCGGAACGGCACTCCCCCTGAGTGCTTTTGGCACGCCTAAAAGCTTCTTCACCATCGACGAGCTCGGTGAAACCCGGGCTGAAGCCGCCGAGAAACCAGAAATGGTCGGCTTCCTCATCACGGACCCCAAAATGCAGCCCTCCTGACC
>JBDNAG010000027.1:0-13235 GCA_039768565.1 Akkermansiaceae bacterium
ACAATCGCGACCCAAAAGACCTCGATGTTCTCCTGGATCCAATCCGGCTGCCGGTAATGAGCGAGAGATTTCTCGCAGGTGTTGCGAAGCTGCTTCGAGGTTTCCTTCACCGCATCGAGATCCTTGGCCTTGATCGCGGTCTTGAGATCAGCCCGGCGGGATTCGATTTCATCAATGCGATCCGGAGCGAGGAGATCCCGCTTGTAGTGCAGAAACTTCTTGGCCCCCTTCAAGAGAAGGAGCGCTTCTTTTTTCCAACGTGGCTTAAACACGAGCGCAGGGTGGCCACGGGGCCGTGATCTTTCAAGCTGGAAAGCCGCAGGCAAGATTTGGCCTTTCGCTTTGAGCTGAAAAACCGTAACTCCCGCGGATGAGAATTTTGACGGGCCTCCAGCCAAGCGGGAAACTTCACGTCGGCAACTACTTCGGCGCCATCAAGCCAGCCATCGACGCGCAGGGCGAAGGTGACGGATATTATTTCATCGCGGATTACCACGCCATGACCACGACCCACGATGCCAATGAGCTCCGCGAGAACGTCCGCAACGTCGCGATCGACTTCCTGGCCTGCGGATTTGATCCCTCCCGGGGCGTCTTTTTCAAGCAAAGCGCGGTTCCCGAAGTCAACGAGCTAGCCTGGATACTCTCCACCGTCTGCCCCATGGGCCTTCTCGAGCGCTGCCATTCTTATAAAGACAAGATTGCCAGGGGAATCTCGGCCAATCACGCCCTTTTCGCTTATCCCGCTCTGATGGCAGCGGATATCCTCCTGTATGATTCCAATGTTGTGCCGGTCGGTGAGGACCAAAAACAGCACCTCGAGGTCACTCGGGATTTGGTGGGCAAGATCAACGATCAATTTGGCGAGGGCACGCTCGTGCTGCCAAAGGCCCGCATCCGCGATGACGTCGCCAAAGTTCCCGGGCTTGACGGCGAGAAGATGAGCAAGAGCTACAACAACACCCTGCCCATCTTTGGTGACGAGAAGCCCACCAAGAAGCTCATCATGCGGATCAAGACCGATTCGGCTGCCGTGGAAGACCCGAAGCCAACCGAAAATTCCATCATTCTCGCGCTTTACCAGCTCTTCGCCAACGAGGCCGAATACGCTCAGATGATCTCGGATTACGAAAATGGCGGCTGCGGATATGGTGACTTTAAGAAGCGCCTTGCCGAAGCTTACTGGGACTACTTTGCTCCGATGCGTGCGCGACGGGAGGAGCTGGCCGCGAATCAAGATGAAGTCGATGCCGTGCTTAAAGCCGGAGCCGAAAAAGCCCGCGAAGAAGCGACCAAGGTCATCGATCGTGTGCGCAAAGCAGTTGGCCTAGTTTAATTACGGAGCTGAGACTGAAGTCCAAGCTCCATAAGGTCACTCCTCCTTGCGATAAAGAACGCCGTCCTCAGCCGCCGCTTCTTCCTCGAGCAACTTTCTGGCCTTCTCGTAAGTCATCTGATCGCTTTCCAATGATCCCTCCTTTTCAATCTCGGGAGCGACCACGTTCATCTCCGCCTTTAAACGAGCCAACTTAAGCGATGTCACTACGGTATCGGCGTATTTTGCCGCCGTCTCTTTCTTGAGATCTTGGGCGATGACACTGATCACCTTACGCTTCGGATCGAGTTCCAGGTGGACAGCTTCATCCAAAGTCGCAACGTCAATGCCCGCCTCTTCTGCGGCCCATTCCAGATAAGCATCACCTGAAATCAGCTCCATTTCACGATTCCAATCAATCGCTTCCTCCAGCCCCAGGAGAGTCACTTCGACTTCCCTTGTCACCTTGGCTTCTCTTTCGAGAACGGGCTCCTCCTTGCAAGAAGAAAGCCAGACCGAAACCACAAAAACAAGCAGCGCCTTCAATCCCCTACTCATGACCGTCATCCGGAGTCACGCCGAGCACAATATTGAACTTCGCGCTCAACTCACCCGCCTTGGATTTTGGGATGGGCTTGAACTGCACCATCAAGTGCTTCGCCGGCTCACCCATGTGCTTGAGGAGACCGTCTTTCGCGTTCCCCTTGTCGCCAGCGATGAAGCACTGGGTGGTAAGCGCGCGCTTGTTCTTGCGGTAAACAGCCACGTGAATGTGCGGCGTGCGCGGACCATAAGGGACCGGCTTGATCGTTCGGAAATAATAACGCCCGTCGCGCCCCGTCATGAAGCGGCCAAAACCCTGAAAATGATCATCACGCTTCGGCCCCTTGAGCCCGCCATCACGCGAGTGAATGTAAGCGCCCTTGTTGTCAACCTGCCAGATTTCGATCCGGGCATTCGGAATAGGGTTGCCCTTCACATCAGTCACCTTGCCGTGAAGATGGGTGATCGCGCCCACGCCGGGAGTGATGGTATCATTGATCCGGACAAGATCATTATCCGTGTCCAAGGGCAGCTTGTCCGGGTAAAACGGCCCCTCGGTCATGGGCGGAGTAATCGTGAGAGCATCGGCAAAAGCTCCGGGCACGGTGAACAAAGCGGCGGAACCAAGAGCGGCACGGTGGAGGAAATCACGGCGATTGCAATCGGGGCAGGAGAGATTTTTCATATTTTAAGATTAGAAGAATGAGGACTTTGAGCCTGGCGGAATCGCGGTAGTCTAACACTGTGATCAAGGTCAGCAATCTCGATGTCAATTTTGAGACTCCCGGAGAAACGGTGGAGGTACTCAAAGGGCTGAATTTTTCAGTCGAAGAAGGAGCAGCAGCCGCTGTCGTCGGTCCCTCGGGAAGCGGTAAAACCACCTTGCTCAATGTTCTAGGAGCTCTGCTTCCTCCCGCCTCGGGATCCGTTGAAATCGGCAGCCTGGACATCGCAAAATTTAATGAAAAGGAAGCGGCCCGGTTTCGGAATCGGGAACTCGGATTCGTCTTCCAGCAACACCACCTCCTCCCACAACTTACCGTGATGGAAAATGTCCTGACTCCCCGGCTCGCCGGCGGGTGGAAGGAAAGCGAGGAAGAGACACGCAAACGCGCCACCGAACTACTCGAGCGGGTTGGCCTCAGCTCCCGCATTAACCATCGTCCGGGCGAACTCTCCGGCGGCGAAAAACAGCGCACCGCGGTTGCGCGAGCTTTGATCAACCAGCCCCACGTTGTCCTCGCCGATGAACCTACCGGAGCCCTCGACAACGAGACCGGCAGCAGGGTCGCCGACCTCCTCCTCGAAATTCAAAAAGAGGACGGAGTCACCCTAGTCGTCGTCACCCACGACCTCGACCTCGCCGATCGCGTTGGCGGAATCTTCGATCTCGGCAAGTGAATGTAGCACTTGTGTCCCGCCTGCTCTACTCCTCTGCGGCCAGATCTACCCTACCGTAAAAAATATTTCGCACTCCGTCTTCCGTGTTCTCGTAATAATCGACGATGTCCTCGCGGAACTTCATGAAGGCAACGCCGTTCTTATAGTAAATTTTACCATCAAGCGAGTAGTCCACATCAAGAGCCGAAAGACCCGTGGCGCGTCCGACTTCTCTGAGATTCTGTTCCGAATTCGTAAAAGAAAATGGCCTAACTTTATGGGTAAGCATCTGCACCAAACCTTCGACCGTAGAATCAAATTCTGCTAGTTCGCACAAGCCCACAAGTCCTTCATTCTTCTCATAGGTCTTCAAAACGACCCAAGACTCGTGGACTTCTTTGAGGAATCTCTGCTCCCTAGGCGTTATCGCTTCCTCCTTCAGCAAGGGCGAATTCGAGCCCTCCCTGAAACGATTGTAGGAATTAAAAGCCATTCCATAATCAAGCGCCGCAATCGACAAGGCGACCAAACTGACCGAAGCGATAACAAAGATAGGGCTCAACTTCATCCTTTCATGAACCATCGATGATGAGGCAGCCCTCAACGAGGCTAAAAAAGCCAAGTAGTAAAAATTTCATCCATCGCTCCCGAGAACCTTCAAGATACTCAGAAGGGCGACAACGTAGCCAACCACAAGAAAGATAAAAGATGTTCGTCAGTTTAAACTGAACGGAGCACTCATTCACAAAACTAAGAAGGTCTATCTCGCGAATGATCTGAATCAATGCAGCGCTGCGCAAGGATCTCTCGCTCGCCAAGTCGAAAAAAGAAGAAATTGATAATCTGCCACCGCTTCCGAAAGCCGCAATTCTTGGAAAAAATCTTTTGTTTCGTTGCGCGCCTCTCCGAAAAAGAAACAACCTTCAAAGCGACTCGATCTCCTCGACCAACCGTCCCGCCTCTTGATGGCTCAATTGCAACCAGCGGGTCTGCTTGGGCAGAAGATCCGGATGTAGGCCGGGCCACTCTACTATGACCACGCCTTCGCGGTCTAAATAGTCGTCCCAGCCCAAATCCAGTAACTCGCGCTCTTGCTCCACTCGATAGAAATCGAAATGAAAAACCTCCAGTCGACCGCCCAAGTATTCTTGGACCAACGAAAAAGTCGGGCTAGTGACCTCTTGCTCGTAGCCCAACCCCTCCACAATCCCCTGAGTTAGAGTGGTTTTCCCCGCTCCAAGGTCACCCACAAGCGCAATCACCCCGCCTGCGGACACGGCACGACCAATTTCACGCCCAAGAGCGTTGGTAGCGGCGGCATCGGCTAATTTAAAAGGGAAAGACGGGAACACAGGGATTTGGTAGGAAGAAGGAGCCAAAAAGGCAAGTTTTGGGATTGCCGGGGCTCATGACTAATAAATAGGAATATTTTCAAAAAAACCTTGCCCGTTTGGTGCGTCTGTGGTGAATTCCCGCCCCGCGCAGGCCACGAGTTATCTGGTTTGCAAATTTTCGTCCTCAACTTTTTAGCCACACTTAAACCATGGCCTACGCAATTTTCAAAACCGGCGGTAAACAATACCGCGTCCAAGAAGGTGACACTATCAGTGTCGACAAACTCCCTGTGGAGGCTGACGACGAGATCAAGTTTCCCGAAGTTCTCCTCGTGAATGACGGCGAAAATACCACAGTTGGCGCTCCCACAATCGAAGGTGCTGGCGTCACCGCAAAGGTCATCGAGCAGCACCGCGGAAAGAAAGGCGTCGCCTTCAAATTCAAACGCCGCAAGGGTTTCCACAAAACCATTGGTTTCCGTCACCACCTCACCAAGCTTCAGATCACCGGGATCGACGCTTAAATTTCAACCTAATTACCTACCACTTTTTAGCTATGGCTCATAAAAAAGGACAGGGTTCCGTTAAAAACGGACGCGACTCAAACAGCAAGCGCCTCGGCGTGAAGAAGTTCGGCGGCGAAGTCGTCATTGCCGGTAACATCCTCATCCGTCAGCGCGGAACCAAGTGGCACCCCGGCGCCAACGTTGGTATGGGGAAGGACCACACTCTTTTCGCCCTCACTGATGGCAACGTTTACTTCGACAAAAAGGGCCGCCGCATCAACGTGGCACTCGCCGACTAAAGTCGACTGTTCTACGTAGTTTTCATATTTTCGGAAGAAAAGGCGGGCCTCTTGGTTCGCCTTTTTTCTTTTAGAATTTTTAACAGTCAGACTCTGCTTCTTTTATAAAATGCAACTCGTCCTCGTCGAACCCGAGATTCCGCACAACACCGGAGCCATCGGACGGCTCGCCCTCGCCACCGGCTCCACCTTGCATCTGGTCAAGCCACTGGGGTTCTCGCTCGATGAAAAATCGGTCCGACGAGCCGGGCTCGACTACTGGAAAGACGTCGATCTGAAGATCTGGGAAAATTTCGACGAACTCCTCGCAGCAAATCCCGAAGCACGAGTTTGGTTCCTGAGCACCAAGGGGAAAAAATCAGCGTGGGAGATCGAATTCCAAGCGAATGACTACCTCGTCTTCGGTCCCGAAACCCGTGGCCTCCCCAAAGAATGGCTCGACGACCGCGCCATTCGTATTCCGATGAAGCAAAACTCCACCCGCTCCCTCAACCTCTCCACTGCCGTCGCCATCATTCTTTACGAAGCGGAACGCCAGGTCGGAGAACTTGAGTCAAGAGGCCGTTGACGAACTGGCTGTCACCGTAGCCTCTCCAGAAATCCACACGAAGGATCCGGAAATAATTTTAACTTAGAATATTTGCCAAATATATTTTGAGCTTTGCTTGTTCACAGTGCTCTTAAAAATGAGGCATCGCTATCACCCGTCAGCTCTCTAATTCTAAAAATTCATCCATTAAGAATCTGGGTATCGCGATTGCGTGCTGTCCAGATCAGAAAGCTCAAAAACGACTCAACGCCAGTCACCTCATACTCTGTGGCGGCACTTTTGAGCCGACAATGGAGCACTCCAAGCTGATTAGATACGCCCAGAATTTTTTACATTGTTTATTTCATTCTTCCAGCAATCCACGCGATGACCTTCCCACCTCTTTGAAAGCGGATCCAGGCTTCAAACAGTTCAATAAATTCTTGCTAAAGAAGAAGTAAAAACTCAGCCACTTGAGGCATCTAGATGTAAACTATCCACTCGTTACACCTCGTTATGAAAATTTTGGGATTTTCTTGTGCGAAAACTTGTGCGATAAAAATGCACATGGCAACTAATCTTGATATCGCACAAGAATTGCTCGAAGAGGCAGTGAAAATTGGGAATCACCGGAGTAAAAGAGCTGCCGTTGAAGCAGCACTGAAGGAATACATTAATCGACGGAAGCAAAAGGAAGTCACCCAGCTGTTTGGGAAGATCGATATCGATGAAAGCTACGACCACAGCGCGGGAAGGAGATCATCGTGGGAGTGATTGTCGATACCTCGGTCTGGTCGCTGGCCCTGCAACGCAGAAACCCCGTAAATGCTCCTGAGACCGAGGCACTGACCGAGTTGATCGAAACAGGAAAAGCGATCATGATTGGCCCGGTGCGGCAGGAGATCCTCTCCGGCGTCCGTTACACGGTGCAATTCGATCGCCTGCGCAGTGCGCTCAGCGCTTTCCCGGACGAACTTCTAGAATCTAGCGACTTTGTCGAAGCCGCCCGCATCTGCAACAAGTGCCTCGATTCCGGGATCGTGATCGGGAACACCGCCTGTTTGATCGCGGCCATTGCCATTGCCCGGGAGATGGAGATTCTCACCATTGATCCAGAGTTCGAGAAACTCTCATCAGTCGTGCAAATTCCTCTCTACCAACCCTAGGAAATCATTTCCCACTCGTTCCCGCATCGCGATAAAAGCCAGGCGGAAATGGTGCTCCTCTGGATCCATCTGACTTGCGGTGAAGATATTTCGTCCCACGATCACGAAGAAGGGGCATGTTCTCACCACTTGAATCAGCAAGGAGATCAAAGAGCGCCTGGTTCATCTCCTCGATGCGAGATTCCTGCGCAGAATCATTGAAGAGATTCCTACGCTCCCTGGGATCCGACTTGGTGTGATAAAGTTCATCCTGATCCCAGACGCCATGGTAGCGGATGTATTTGTAGTCCTCTCCAATCACCGCGTGATTAGTTGGGGTTTGTGGATAATTTCGTTCCCAGTAATATTCATAGAGGAGGTATTTTCGCCAGTCGGAACTCCCCTCCCCTCTCGCCATTGGCCAGAAACTTTTCCCATCCATTCGCTCTTCCGGCTTCATTCCGGCAACATCCAACAAGGTGGGAGCGACATCAATATTTGCGACAATCTTCTCGATCGTGGTTCCGGCTTTCAATGATTTTGGATAGCGCATGAGCATGGGAATCCGCACAGATTCGTCATAAGCACAGCGCTTGTCGATGAGACCGTGCTCGCCGAAAATGAATCCGTTGTCACCGAGGTAGAGAACGACGGTGTCGTCAAGTTCGCCACTCTTCTCGAGGTTTCCCAGGAGACGACCCACGCTGTCATCAACGGCCAGGAGCGCCTCACAATATCGGCGGTAATACTTCTTCATGTCGATGCCGGTGTAGTAAGCGAATTCGACTCCGTGCCGGCTATTGCTTTGATTCCTCACCCACATCGGCGGATCGGTGAAGAGATCTGGATTTGCCGAAGGAGTGGGTGGAGTAGAAATAAGTACTTCATCGTACTTAAAGGCATGCCTGTCAGGTGGGAGAAAATCAGCATGTACGCCCTTGTGGGAAACGTAGAGGAGGAAGGGTTTCTCATCGTTTTTTTCGTTAAGCCAATCCTCGGCATAGTCTGTAAGCTCGTCGGTGATGTAGCCCTTCTGAGCGACTTTTTTTCCGTTGATATTGAACCCTGAGTTTGTGGCCTGCGGCACGAAGCGACCCTTTGCCTTTAGCATGGCAGGATCCGGGACATAAACTCCCTGCCCTTTAAAGCTGAGCCAGTAATCAAAGCCACGTTGCTTCTCTTCGCTGTCGCCCATGTGCCACTTACCGATGAAAGCTGTTTGATAGCCGGCATCCTGAAGAAGCTCCGGGAAGAAAGTCAGTGATTTACTAACCGGATTATAATTGTCCACGACTCGATGGTTGTGAGCGTAGAGACCGGTGAGGATGGAAGCCCGACTGGGGGAACACAGGGAAGTTGTCACATAAGCGTTTTTGAAATGAACTCCTTCTGCTGCGAGACGATCCATATTGGGAGTCTTCAGAAAAGGATGCCCGAGAAAGCCCATGGCATCGTAACGGTGGTCATCAGTCAGGATGACCAGGATGTTCGGCCGCTTTGCCAGGGCCGGAAGGACAAGGAACGAAAAGAATGCGATCAGAAGGCTCCGCAGGTTCATGGGGAAGACTCTGACAGAGAGAGCACGGTTTAACCAAGCCAACAATCACAAGTCCTTCGAACTCTTGCCCTCCGGACCTTAAGTAAGGCACAAGCATTGGAATGCTCGGCAAGCGGTCTGAAAAGACAACAGCCAAAAGCTTCGTGTCACCTTCCAGAACGAGAAATCTCGTTCTGGGTTACAACAAAAACTAGGCTTTGAGCTCCGACGCCTTTTTTCGTTTCTCCAGTGCGATCATCAAAAGGGTCACGTCTGCTGGAGTAATTCCCGAGATTCGGGCAGCCTGTCCAAGGGTACGGGGCCGGATATCGCTAAAACGCTGACGCGCTTCCGCTTTGAGACCATTTAAGGCCTGATAGTCCATATCATCAGGAATCAGCGCAGATTCTTGCTTCTTAAATCGGTCCACCTCCTGCTGCTGGCGGGTGATGTGCCCCTCATACTTGAAATCGGCCTCGAGGATGGGCCAAAGTTCCACGTGGAACTTTTCTCGAATCTCAGACGGGAGATCCTCCCACCCATGACCGCCTTGGCGAAACCAATGATCAAGCTTAATACGATCATGAGTCGTTTTTCGAATGAAACTACGGGCTTCTGTGAGCTCAGTCTGTTTTTTCGCAAAGAGCCCAGCATGCTCCTTCTCCAGAAGTCCTAGCTTTGAAGCGATTGGACTCAAACGCTCATCAGCATTATCCTGACGTAGCAGAAGACGGTATTCCGCCCGACTAGTAAACATTCGGTAGGGTTCAGTACAACCTTTGGTAACAAGATCATCGATCATTACCCCGAGATAAGCTTCCTCACGCCCTAGAACTAAATCCCCTTGCCCTTTCACCTTGAGTGCTGCATTTGCTCCAGCAAGAAGACCTTGTCCCGCGGCCTCCTCATACCCAGAGGTTCCATTGATCTGTCCCGCAAAGAACAACCCTGAAATTTTCTTGGTCTCCAAGGTCGGCTTCAGTTGGGTCGGAGGACAGTAATCATACTCTACCGCATAGCCCGGCCGAATGATCTCGCACTTTTCTAACCCTGGGATTGCACGGAGAAAATCGAGCTGAACTTCATAAGGAAGCGAAGTCGAAACTCCGTTCACGTAGTATTCGAGGGTGTGACGGCCTTCAGGCTCAAGAAACACCTGGTGTCGCTCCTTCTCCGCGAAACGAACGACTTTGTCCTCAATTGAAGGACAATAGCGTGGTCCCACCCCTTCAATCTTTCCCGAATACATCGGAGACTGATCAAGGTTCTCGCGGATAACATCGTGGGTTTTTGGGGTTGTCCAGGTGATCCAGCACGGGATTTGTTCCACGTGGAACTTTGGATCCGCCCAGTGATTCAAGGTAAAGATATCGTTATCCTCCTTTCGCAAGAGCTCTGGATGGTAACTAAACAAAGACGGTGGCGTGTCCCCTTCCTGCTTTTCACACTTGGAAAGATCAAGGCTTCGACCATTCAACCGACAAGGCGTTCCCGTCTTGAATCGATCAATCTCAAAGCCGAGATCCTTCAATGACTCGGAAACCGTCGAAGTGGCATCCCCCATCCGGCCCCCTTTTTCATTCTTCAAACCAACATGCATAAGACCACGCATAAATGTTCCCGCTGAGAGAATGACAGTCTTGGCGCGGATTTCCATCTGAAGGGAAGTCTGCACGCCCTTCACCTCATCATCATCAACCAGAATAGTTGCGACATTTCCTTGGTGAAGATCAAGCCCCTTCATTCCTTCGATGATTCGCTTGATGCGAAACTGATATGCTTTTTTATCACACTGGGCACGCGGGGCGCGAACTGATGGACCTTTTCCTGCATTAAGCATACGCCACTGAATAGCAGTAGCGTCAGTATTCTCTCCCATGATTCCACCAAGTGCGTCGATCTCCCGGACCATGTGTCCTTTGGCCAATCCGCCAATTGCCGGATTACAACTCATCTGACCGATCGTATCAAGATTCTGAGTCAACATGGCAACCGATACTCCGAGTCGGGCAGCCGCAAGCGCAGCTTCTACTCCGGCGTGACCGGCTCCGATCACGAGGACGTCGTATTCTTTGGGATAGCGATACATGGTCGAGTCCGGAAGCTAACAACATTCTTCCCAAAGACAAGCAAGGTGAAGTTGGGCTCGAAAATGATATAAGTCCCTGATCGATAGAAATTTTATTGCCGACGAGGGCTCTTGAAACCTCCCATTTTCCCTCTTAATCATTGTGTTGCAACGATTTACAAAACCCTGAAATAACAACAGCGGCTCCCCCCGAAAGGCGAACCGCTGTTGAGCACACACGCAACAACAATCTTTGTTACATAAACCTAAGCGCTGTTAGAGAATAATTCTGTCTAAAATTTTAAGAAAAGGAAGGATTTGTGATATCACTTTCCTCAACAACTTTCTCCTCAGGGCTTAGAGCATCCTGAACGGTATCACAGGCTTTCTTGCCGGCCGCCTTACCAGCCTCGGCTCCGCGTGAAAGTCCTTCCCGGATGTTTTTAGGGATCAATTCATTAATGAATGCACCCGCAAAAACTGAGCTATAGGCGAGACCATAGGCGACATCGTGAACAGCATTAGCTACCCCACTTTTGAGTTCCGGAGCCTTTTCACGGGCCTTGGCGGCCCCATCGGAAGTACCCGCTTTGAACGCTTCACCAAAGGTGTCAAATTGCCGGTTGCTCTGCTCTTCCCCACTGGAAGTTTTGGGATTCTGATTGAATTCTTCGCTCATCATAATTTTTTTCTTACTGATGAATTAGACCACAAAAAAACGATTTTATTCATTATAAAGAGCAATCAATTTTGGAAGGGCAATTGAGACACCCTCTGTAGATCTCATTTTCATTTTCTTTGAATTCCTTTCAACCCAGCTGCGTCACACCCGACAGCACCAGTAAACCAAACAAACCAAAAAAATGAAAATACTATTGATCCTCGGAATCACCCTTTTAACTGGCGGACTGGCCATACCTGCCGCTGCCCAGGGACACCGCTACCAAACCCCCGCTACCACCATATTTATCAGCGGCTACCTTCCCTGCGGTAACCCTATTTACTCAAAGCGCATTCGCCAAGGTAGACATTACCACACCCAGAGCCTTACAAGATATGAGCTGAGCCGCTATCTCGAGCGCCAGCGCTGCATCGCGGCCCAGCGGGAATTGCAACGCCGCATCGAACGCGAACGCTACGTTCGAAACTACAACCCGCATTGGCGCCAACGTTCCCCGCAACGCTGCCGCTAAAATTTCGGGTTACACCTAATTCTCAGGGCTCTCTTCACTCGAAGGGAGCCTTCTTTTTTCAACGACAAACCAATTCGGCAACGTTACTCTCACGCACCTTCGATTTCGCCATGAAAGTCCTTTCTTCTCTTTTGCTGCTGCTCACTTTGATCTCTATCAAAGCAGCAACCCTCACCACCAACGAAATCTTCGTTCGCCTTCAAGCTGTTATAGAAACAGATAAGGGTTTCGATGATCTCGTGTCCGATCTGGAAGATCTTGAAAACAAGGAACTCGCTCCCCTTCTCAAGGAGTTTGATAAAACGTGGCCTCAACTTAGGGACCGCTACCTCAAGGATCACAATGAGTTCGTCCGGAGCCAATTCACTGGCGAAGCCA
Source organism: Akkermansiaceae bacterium (assembly GCA_039768565.1). Taxonomy (GTDB): domain Bacteria; phylum Verrucomicrobiota; class Verrucomicrobiia; order Verrucomicrobiales; family Akkermansiaceae; genus SW10. The sequence goes on from JBDNAG010000027.1 coordinate 12,228, forward strand.
AAACTGAGGCTGGTCGTCAAATCCGCCAATACCGTAAGGATTTCATGATGGTCTATCACTTGGGCGAAAATGCCATGAAGCCACTTCTTAAGACCAAGAGCATGCCGGCTATCACGGGACTCAAGAAACTCATCATGCCGGACGCGAAGCAAATCTTCGCCACTGCTCCAGTCGCTCTGGACCAACAACGCAAGATTGTCCTAACTCTTGCCAAGTTTCGGGACGCCATTGTTGATACCGCCATTCTCCACGACGAAGAAAAAGCAGAAGCCACCATACTCTCCACCGAGAAGGAAGCCATTTCATCCTTCGCTGGACTTCCTCGCGACGGCCTCCGCATTATGAAGGAGAATGACAAAATCGCCGCGAAGGAGAAAGTTCCCATCGACGAACGCAAGGGCATTCGCGAGGTCAACGAATGGCGCCTCCTCCTCGGGCTTAACGCACTTGTGATCGACTCAAAACTTTGTGACGCAAGCCGTGGACATTCAGAAGACATGGCCAAGAATAATTTCTTCGCTCACGAGTCCCCTATCGCTGGAAAGAAAACTCCCTGGGATCGGGCTGCCAACGAAGGCACCAAGGCAAGCGGCGAAAATATCTACATGGGATCGACAGCCCCCGCCGCCGCCAATAAAGGGTGGTTCTACTCGCCGGGCCATCATAAGAATATGTTCAAAGGATCGCACAAACGAATTGGACTTGGCCGATACGGAAGGCATTGGACCCAAATGTTCGGATAAAGCACTATCGTTCAAGGGGTTTTAAAAGATCTCGATTGACTATTCCTCTTGCGCAAACGTCCCGGCCCACTTGATGAATTTTAAGGTTCTTCAAATTTAGCCGCTCTTCCAAAGTTCCACTCCCCTGCCCTCCTACCGATATCGTGGGGCCACCTGTAATTATCGGCGCGAGGTAGATGACCCATTCATCGATTAAGCGCTCGTCAAGGAATGAACCCAGCAAGGAACCACCTGCTTCCAGAAGAACCGTGTTCACTCCGTACTG
>JBDNAG010000176.1:0-2604 GCA_039768565.1 Akkermansiaceae bacterium
CTGGTCTTTACTGTTTCGATTTGGACGGGAACAAACTTTGGAGCAAAGATCTTGGAAGAGCGAAAGTCGGTGCCAGTCTCGGAGAAGGGTGTTCACCCGTCGTTCATGACGGGAAAGTAGTTATCCTTCGGGATAATCAGGGACAGTCGACAATTGAGGCGCTCGATGCCGCGTCTGGTGATCCTCTCTGGAAAAAAGAGCGGGATGAACCGAATGGGTGGTCGACCCCGCTCATTGTTCCTTATCAGGGGAAAACGCAGGTCATCACATGCGGCGACAATCTTGTTCGAAGTTACGACCTGGAAACCGGATCGATCATCTGGCAATGCGGCGGACTTTCGCAAAATACGATTCCCTGCCCGGTCACGGATGGTGAACGGGTTTATTGTATGAGTGGCTATTCGGGGTATTCCCTGTTGGCTCTGCCGCTTTCAGCAAAAGGCGATATCACCGGAAGCGAAGAAATTGTTTGGAGTAAGTCAAAAAATACTCCCTACATCCCATCGCCAATTCTTTACGATGGCATGCTAGGGTTTCTGAAATCCAATCAGAGTCTTTATTCAGTTCTGGATGCCAAAACAGGGGGCGAGTTAATCGGGTCGACTCGTCTTCCCTCCATTGCGAATGTTTATTCGTCTCCCGTGGGGGCAGCTGGACGAGTTTATCTTACCGGAAGAAATGGTGTCACGCTTGTTCTTAAACGTGGTAAGGAGTTTGAAGTTCTAGCTACCAATAAGCTGGATGATGAGTTTCGTGCCTCGGCCGCTTTGGTCGGCAAGCAAATGCTCTTACGAGGAAGTCAGTATCTCTACTGCATTGAAGAAGGTGCGGCCCTCAACAAGCGGGAAGTTTCTTCCAAGGCTATAGCTGGCCCCAAAAAGATTTCTTCCGAAGCTAAGGCGGAAGGTGATAAGTCGACGCGCGAATTATTAGAAGTGATTGCGAGGCGCGAACTTCCCAAAGACTATCCCGGAGGAAAAGGTCACCAGGCATTTGTCGATAAATGGTTCAAAACGGCAGGTGCCAAAGGGGCGGAAGTTGGTCAATTGTGGAAAGAACAGGAGCGTCTCTTCCCAGATATGAAGAATCGTGGGGAATCCTTTATCAAGATCCTCGATTACGTCCGAACCAAAGGAAATAAGCCAAAAGCGGCAAGACCAACTGGTAATGCTAACCCACATATCAAAAGGAAGGTGCAAGCTGAAATTCGACGCGAGCCAGCCAAGCCCCTCGGCAAGACAGGGGCACTCTCCGGTCGGATTCAAGACTTGGCAGGCAAGGCAATGAGCGGCGTCATGGTCTCAGTCTTCGACGACAGTCGGCGCCAGAGCACGTCGGTCTTTTCCCAGCCTGATGGAAGTTTCCGGATCGAAGGTCTTCACGAGTCTTCGTGCAGGATTCGAGCACGCCTGCCTGGTCAGCAGGATGGGTGGGTCGAGAATGTGGCGCTGGGAAAAAATTCGATCGTCATTAAGATGTCGCCGGCCACCGGAGAAGATCTGGAGGAACAACGTCCTGCCAGCGATGCTTTTGGGCAACTGAGCTTCGACAGCCCACGGGACAGGCTGAATTTCAAAATGATGTGTGCTTACTGCCACCAAATCGGGACGGTCGGATTTAGAACCCCAGAACGGCCGGTTGATTGGGAGACGATGATTAGACGTATGGATGGATTTGGTGGCCTTTATCCTCATACTAAGGAAACAATTACCCAACGTATCATCGACACCTATAAGGACGATGCCGTGAAAAGCTGGCCCGCTTATGTTCCACCACCAGCTCCGTCCGGCATGGTAACCAAAGCGAAAATCACGGCTTGGGAAATGGGGGAGCCGTTCAAGGGTTCATTTCACGACCTCGAAGTGGGCGATGACGGCCTCGCTTATGTCGTGCATATTGGGAAGCAATACACCGCGACGCTTGACCCAGAAACCGGAGAGCGGATTTACTACCGCCTTCCCCGAGGGTCCCATGGTCCGCACTCCATCGAGCCCGATAATGATGGTGAGATGTGGCTCACTCTCTGCGTCTCGGGTGAGATGGCGAAGTTTGATCTTAAGACTAAGGAATATACGATTTTATCAAGTGCCGAGGCTCCGGCGGAGCGAGGTTCTTGGCCTCACACTTTGCGCATCGATCCAAAAGATCCCGACGGTTTTATTTGGTATACCGATGCCGGGCGGAATTCAGTTTTTCGACTTCACCCGAAGACGCTCGTGCGCAAGGAATACCAGCTTCTCGAAGCCGGTCAGGTGAAGGCCGGCGGCAAAGGAGAGTCAAAAGGAATCACTCCCTATGGCCTCGATTACTCACCAGTCGATGGCATGATCTGGTACTCCAAACTCAACGGAAACCGCATCGGGCGTATTGACCCGAAAGCCCCCAACGGTGACGTCACTGAGTGGAATCCTCCCTTCCGGGGGCCACGACGTCTTCATGTTGCACCTGATGGAATGATTTGGGTTCCGGGGTTCGGCTCCGGAGTCTTCGGCAAGTTCGACCCTAATACCGAGAAGTGGACGACCTATCCCTTGCCGGATTACCTGAATCAGATTCCGTATGCTCTCAATGTCGCTCCGGATGGCATGGTGTGGATCTGCGGCA
>JBDNAG010000177.1:0-7556 GCA_039768565.1 Akkermansiaceae bacterium
AAAAGTCCCTTGAAGATAGACCAAGGTACTATTTTCAGAAAGGCCGGTTTCATCCACAAAGCTGCCTGGGATGAAGTGAGCCAATCCGGTATTAAAAAGCAGGCAGTCAGTCGCCTGCCAGCGAACACGGAGATCAATCTCTTCTCCGATATGTCGTCCGCTCTTTCCGGTAACATCACGACGACCTCCCCGCACCCAGGCGTCATTATCACTTGCGAGGGAATAACTGCGGAGATACAGCTCAACCTTCACATCTTCAACAGGCTTGATTGAAAAAGAAAGCGACGGATTAATGGTATTCTCCGAGGTAAAGTAACGGGTAAATCCATAGAGACCAAATGGAGCGCCAAAGAGTTCGGTGAATCGGCCACTGTCATTGTCGTTAGGATCATCGTCACCACTTCCGTAGTTCAACCATCCCGAAACGCGGGGCTTCCAGGGGTGATCAAAGGTGTGACCAAGCTCTGCATGGAAAAAGTAAGCAAAATGATCGAGTCCGTTGATTTCTCCCCACTGAAGGGACGCAGTGACGTCATAGTCGAAAAACTCATCACAAATCAGTCCATAGGCATGGGCACCTGCAGTGTGTAGCTGACGCTCTCTCCCCGAGAACCTTTGATCATCCAAATAGAAATAATAGGGCTCAAACACCAGCGCCGGAGAATTGCTCCGGAATGTGGCATAGGCGCCATAGAACTCTCTCTCGTCTCGTGAACGATCATCGAATGAGCCTTCCAGGGCTTCGACAGGACGGGTGGCAAAAAAGTTGGCAACCCATGGAGACTTGTCGTCGCCAATTCTCAACCGCACACCGTCAAAAGTATTGGCAGAATTTCGGAAACGATTTCGAGCCACGAGACGCCGATCCACCGCGTCGATTGTGAACCGGCCAGCCTGAAGACTGGTCGTCCGACCAAAAAGTCCTTCATCCAAATAGAGTTCAACGTAGGCTTGGAGAAAATCTGTGTGGTTTTCCTGTCGTGCACTGAACGGAAAATCGAATCCCTCGCGCCGCGAATCCTCTAACTCAACGGTGAACCGGAAGGGATCAAGAATATCACGAATTCCGAGATAGAACCAAGTCCGGCTAAAGTAGCCTCCGTCCGAGGGAAGAGAAGGAACGCGGTAGAAATTATCAAAATTTTCAACCCGGTTCCGATACTGTAATCCGAGTAGCAGCCAATCATTTCCCTCAACTGAATCCGAGAAATTGTATCGTGCGCCCCAGTCCTCGAGAGAGGAAACATATTTAGGAATCTCGGGACTTGGCTTGGCTCCAATCGCCATGGGTGAAATCGTCGAAATTTGCCCACTAGTCGTGGACGCCATTGCGACACCGCTAGTGCAAATCCCAGCCAACAGTGACGCCAACAAATTTTTGGTCAGTAATCCACTCTCCAGTCCACTTCTTCCGTGTTCTCTTAAAGTCTTTAACATCGGTGAGATTCTACAAAGATTCCCACCTCCTTTTGAAGAAAAAATTCCAGCCTACGGCACAGGGAAAGACAAAAAGCGGAGACCGTTGCCAGTCACCACCTTTTCAGTTTCGTTCCGTGTTTATATTCTTAATGTCGGCGGTGGGCTGCGAAGCCACAAACACCAAAAAGAACGAAAAGTAAAACACTTGGCTCAGGGACAGTGACAGAGATATCGTCAAAGCAGATTCCTCCATTACCCTCGGCAACGGGCTCACCTCCAACTGTTTGAACCGCAAACACGACCCGTCTTGCCACAGCGCCAGTCAGGGGTGCTCCGTTATCCAAACTAAGCACGGAATAGTCAGCTCCGGGAGTTGCTCCATTCTTGCTCGACCCTGATACATTCGTCACCCTTGGAACCAAGTCTCCATGCGAATCTCTATTCTCACGACGCCAATCTGGCGGTCAGGAAAATCTTTGGAATGATCTTCCAAACGAGACTTCCAGCAGGCAATTTTGAGCCCATCGCCCTAACCATGCAAAGGTTGCGAGGAAAATGAGCTTACTCTTCTTCGTCTTCCGGAGGAGCCGTTGGAAGCTGGGCCACTTCGTCCAGTAGGTTGACTACATCAACACCGCGAACGGCAGACTTGTCCTGCCGGAACATCAAAATCGGCGTATTCCGAAGAACCACCCGCTTGGAAATCTTACTCTGAATGAACCCACGCTTACGCTCAAGCTGATCAAGAATCCCGGGAGCAGATCCACCGAGGATACTTACAAAAACCTTGGCTTCTTTAAGGTCCTGGGTCACGTCAACCTCGCTAACGGTGACAAGAGCGTTCTTCCACTCGAAGTCCCGCTGCACCACCGCGCTAATTTCGCGCCGCAACAGTTCGTTGACCCGATCCAGTCGTTTTGCCATTACAGTGAAACTTAGAGAGTCTGGTCGATCTTATCGAGAGTGTAACATTCGATGACATCACCTTCCTCGTAGTCGTTGAAGGAGCCAAGGCGGATGCCACACTCAATGCCCTGCTTAACCTCGTCAACCTCGTCGTGATGACGACGGAGAGTTGACATCTTACCATCGAAGACCGGTTGCTTGCCACGAAGAACGCGAGCATGTGAGGATCGAGTGACCTTCCCACTCTTGACAACACAACCAGCGGCGCGTCCCCCGTTGACTTTGAAGACCTGCTTGACGCTGGCACGACCGATAACAGTCTCACGAATTTCGGGATCGAGCATTCCAAGCATCGAATCCTTCACCTGATCAATCAGTTCGTAAACGATCGAATAAAGCTTTACCTGAACACCTTCAGCCTTGGCAGCCTTAACAGCTTTGCCGTCCACCTTGACGTTGAAGCCCAAGATAATGGCGTCAGCCGAGCTGGCCATGAGAACATCCGATTCATTAATAGCTCCGGCTCCGGCAATGATGAAATTAGCTTCCACCTTCTCGGACTCAATCTCCATGATGGCGTTCTTAATTGCTTCGGCGGTTCCTTGCACATCAGACCGAAGAATCAAATTCAGCTTGGCCTTACCGGTTCCGGAAACTGTTTGGAGCATGTCCTCAAGACGGCTCTTCTTCGGCTGAACAAGGCGGTCTTTGCGACGCTCGACCTGACGCTCTTCTGAGAGCTTCTTGGCGGCACGATCGGAATCCATCCCAACGAGTGAGTCACCCACGTTTGGAAGCTCGGCAAAACCAAGAACTTCAACCGGAGTCGAGGGACCGGCTTCCTTCACGGACTCTCCAAGGTCGTTGATGAGATCCTTCACCTTTCCGGCGAATGGTCCACAGATGAATGGCTTCCCCTTCTTGAGTGTTCCACTCTCGACAATAACAGTGGCAGTAGCTCCGCGCCCAGCCTTGACACTGGCTTCAATAACCGAGGCTCGAACGTTTGCCTTGGGATTAGCCCGGAGTTCCAAAACCTCCGCCTGCAAAGCCATGAGCTCAAGCAACGCGTCGATTCCTTCTCCGGTCTGGGCCGAAACCTTGACACACTCGGTCTCTCCTCCCATTTCGGATGGAACAAGTTCGTGCTCCATAAGCTGGGTCATGACACGCATTGGATCAGCAGCCGGAAGATCAACCTTGTTGATCGCAACAATAATGGTTTTACCGGCAGCCTTGGCGTGTTTGATCGCCTCTTCAGTCTGCGGCATGATTCCATCGTCCGCAGCAACAACCACGACCACGATGTCGGTAACATCGGCTCCACGTGAGCGCATCTTGGAGAAGATAGCGTGACCGGGAGTATCGAGGAAGGTAATGCTGCGATCACCGTGTTTCACACTGTATGCACCAACGTGCTGGGTAATGCCACCTGCCTCGCCTTTGGCGACGCGGCTTTCGCGAATAAAGTCGAGCAGGGAAGTCTTTCCGTGGTCAACATGCCCCATGAAGGTGATAATTGGCGCACGGTAAGCAAGTTGCTCCTCGGGCTCCTCCTCTTCCGGCTCCGGCTCTACAAAAACTTCTTCCTCCTTGTGAACGCCACCGCCTTTTTCACGCTTCTCACGTTCAAAGACAAATCCGTGGGCCTCACAAACTTTCTCGGCAATCTCCGGCTCAATTGCTTGGGTCGGAGCCACGAAAACCTCAAGCTTAATGAGATCAGCCATGATTTCGAAAGCCATCTTGCCCATCTTTTGAGCAAGATCGCTGACAATGATCGGAGGCTTGATGCTGATCACATTTCCGTCGACCTCACCCTCGTCCGTTCCCTCATCGGAGGCTTCTTCCGAAACCGGAATAGGCTCTTCGACCGGGGCCGGAGTCTTCACGAAGTCCGGATCAGGCTTGTCTTCGATACGATTGGAAATACTTGGAAGAATATCCTTCCCTGATTTTTCCGTTTTGCGGACGCGACTCTTCTTCGGCTTGTCATCCTCAATCCCGAGATCGAGAGCAGCCTTTTTCTTGTCGTCCACGGTCTGTAGCTTGGCCGCCTCCTGACGTTGCCGCTCGCGACGCGATGGCTTGGGCTTCTCGCTCAAGAGGTCGAGAACTTCGTCTTTTTTGGAGTCTTTTGTTTCTTTGTCGTCGGCCATGCTAATGCGGGTCTTTCGGTGGGTCGGGGGCTGATTGGGTATCAAACGTGGAAAATCTCCCTTTTTTATCCTTCGGTGGTCTCTTCGGCAGGAGTTTCGGCCTCTGCCGGTGCCTCCTCAGGCGTTTCTATCGCTTCTGCCGGTGGCTCGGAAGCTTCCGGAGCTGCTTCCTCACCTTTGGCGGCATTCAAAATTCTGGTCGCTTCTTCGACCTCAACACCGATTTGGTCAGCAATGTATGAGGCTGGCATTTGCGCCACCATATCAACAGTGACACCACCTGCGCGGAAAAGCTTGCCTGCAACGACATCGTCGATCCCAAGATCTTCGGCAAGATGAGTGGCGGCGTCGTCAACACGCGCCTCAAATTGTTCGTGCTGGCTTTCGTCCTTACGAACTTGAACGTCCCAGCCAGTCAACTTGGAGGTCAGGCGGGCATTCTGACCGCGACGGCCGATGGCCTTGGAAAGATCTTCCTCATCGACGGTGACATTTACCACGCGGTTTTCCTCATCAAGCTTCAAACTGCGAACGATGGCAGGCTTGAGAGCTTCGGTAACGAACTCGGTCACATCCTCATTCCAGCGAATAATATCGACACGTTCGTTGTTCAGCTCGCGAACAATGTTTTTGACGCGTGCACCACGAAGACCCACACACGCGCCGACAGGGTCTACCTTGTCGTCGTGAGTATAAACCGCCACTTTCGTGCGATATCCGGCCTCTCGGGCAACCGCGCGGAGTTCGACTGTGCGATCGGAGATTTCAGCGACTTCGGATTCGAAGAGGCGACGGACGAAGTTTGGATGGCTCCGTGAAAGAATGATTTCCGGCCCCCGCCCTTCGTTATCAACAGAAACGACATAGCAACGGATACGATCTCCAACCGAGTAATCCTCGGTGCCGACACGCTCCTTCGAAGGCATGCGGGCCTCAAATTTCCCCAAATCAACCATCACGTCGCTCTTTTCAAAACGGCGAACAGAGCCACTCACGATGTCGCCTGCACGGTCCTTGAATTCGTCGTAAATCTTCTCCTTCTCAGCCTGACGCAGTCGCTGCATCATGGTTTGCTTGGCCGTTTGAACCGCGATACGTCCAAAGTTTTTCGGAGTAACATCAAAATCAAGACGTGAGCCAACCTCAGCTGTCACTTCCTTCTTCTGGGCGATCCCAACAGGGACTTCGTTGAATTTATCGATGTAATCATCGTCAGCAACGACCTCAAGGCTGGCGAAAATGCGGGTATCCCCCTTCTTTTCATTGATATCGGCGCGAAGAATCTCAATGGCATCCGCACCAGGCACCATCTTACGATAGGCGGAGCAAAAAGCGTACTCGAGGGCCTCGACAACGCGGTCGCGGTCGATGGCCTTTTCTTTTTCGTAAAACTCGATGAGGGCAACAATGTCGGTGGTCATTTCCAGATTCGTGGTTCCCTGAGACCAAAAAGAGCGGGTATGAAAACCCACTCCAAACGATCGTCAGAAGTTGTTGGGGGTTTCACTAACGTGCCCCGCTGGAAAAAACAAGCCCTAATCAGCAAGAGAACGCCATCGGAAATTCTTCACTTCGGACTCCGTTTGCCAGGCTGCGATGCCCATTGGAGCACAATATTCGATGACCCCGGGGCGAAGCCCCAATTTTCGCCCCTCGGTCGCGACATTCACGACTTGTTTCCCATCAATAAAAGCCGAGAGCCGGCCCTTTTCGACGACGACGCGGACAGCATACCAGCGCCCGTCCTCGAAATTCCCATAAGTCGTAGTTTCATTTTCCGAGGCATCCATCCCGTCAATTGAGGAAATTCCAACAGTTCCACCACCCCAACCTCCGATAACGAAGGTAAGACACTCGTCTTTCGACGAAACCGGGAAAGTTAATCCACAGAAAAAGTCCGACCCCGCCACCTTGCGGGTGCTCAATTCAAGTTCATATGGCATTTTTGGCAATTCTCCGCCAAACTGCGTTCCCGTCAATTCAACCCCGGCTTCGAGATGAAGCAATCCGTCAGTCCATTGGGCTGATCCTTCCCCTCCAAATTGGATCTCATTCCAATCAGATTCCTTGGTCTCAGTCCATGACCTCGCCATCGACTCCAACTTTGACTTTCCTCCGCTAGCAAGAACCGTCCTCGGCTTCTGACAATCACAACCCGCGAGACAAACCCCCGCCACAGCCAAAAGCACAATTTTCATTTCTTCTCTTCGATGGGAGAGAGCTCGATCTTTCGGACAAGCTGGTATTTCCCCGTGGTTTCAACATACGAGCCCTCCCCGGTTTCGACCGTCATATCGATTGAACCCAGGCCACTCAGCTCGTAATCTACGAGGTGCTTCAAGGAACGAATCACCTGCCCCTTCCCTTTAAAATCCACTAATATTTTCTGATCGCCCGGCCTCTCCGAGCGGACGGTCACTGAATAATCGAGGACCGCAGAAGGATCACCATTCACCTTCACGAGCTTTCCGAAGGTTACCGTAGCTTCGCCACTTAAGACCTTTTCATCGTTAAACCATGGCAACCTTGGATTCTTCACCTTCCATGTCTCACCCACCTTGCGGGCCTGCTCACCAAAGAGATTAAGGGAATAGTCACTCTCCATCGAAGCCTCAACCTCTTTCATTTCCCTTTCAAGCCGGGTCTCATCGACATCTTCTTTTTTTCCTTTCACGACCTCGGCGCTCCAATTTTTCCCATCCTTCGTCAAGCGAAGGACGGTGCCCTCAAGAGGCGAAGTTTGGATTTCATTGGTGCGTTGATCATTCAAAAACCGCCGATAGGTTCCGCGTCGTTTTTCAAAATCAACTTCCAGATTGTTTCCGTCGATCCACTTTGCGGTTAACAACTGCCCCCCAAGGTAACGAGAGGTACCCGTTGACCAATTACCGCTCGTCACTGCAATGATCTCACCGTTTAGCATGGAGCTCTTTGATTCCAGCTTGAGACTCATCCCGACCGGAGGCCCCCAGGTCTTCTGGGAAAGGACGTGTCCATCACCTTGATCAGCCAAAAGAAAGGACGAGCTCAAACAAAAGGAGGCCAAAAATCGTGTTATCATTGGGATCAATT
>JBDNAG010000178.1:0-7122 GCA_039768565.1 Akkermansiaceae bacterium
CGGTCCAACCAGCTCCTCCGGTCCAACCAGCTCCAGTCCCTGCTGCCCAGCCGGTCCAACTAGCTCCTCCGGTCCAACCAGCTCCTCCGGTCCAACCTTCAGCAGCTCCGGCAGCCCCTATTCAACCAGTAGCTGACCCCCAAATCACTGTTCCTCTGAGTGGGACAGCGGCACATCCCGCTCCTCCTGCCCAGCCCACTGCAAATCCACTCTTAAATACAGTTGGCACTCCCCCGGCTCCTCAAGCAGCAGCGCCCCCTTTGGGAGCCGCCCCGCAAACTGGAGGAATTCCTGGACAGCCCCAGCCCGGAGGAGTCGGAATCGGCTCGGTAACTCCGACCCAAAAGAGAGGGATGAGCAATGCCGTTAAGGGCATGATCGGCATTACCCTGCTCGCTTTCATTATCCTAGCGGCCGTCATCATCAAAGGAAACTCGGCCAAGAATGACCGCATCGAGCGACTCAACGAAATTGTCGCGGTATTCGAAGATCGCAACAATCCTCCCACCGAGATCGCCCTCTCCGAAAGTGACGTACAACTGCTCCTCGACGAGCTTCTCAGCGGCGGAGTTAAGGACAACATGGCTCGGCCCACATATTTGCAAGCTCTCAACATCGGAAAGGCCACCGATGGCGTCAACATTAGCGCCAAAGTCGCAGCTTACGCTCGCGACGTCGACATGACTGGCGACCTTCGAGTCAAACTGTTCCAAGTCGTCGGAGCGCGGGGCGACGAAAGCGCCCTCCCGGCCTTGATCGAATTTGCCCAAAAAACCGACGAAACTTCAGAAGGGCAAGGAGCACTCAATGCGGCAAAGCAAATGGCCACGACTTCCAACTTCGACAGCCTACTTACCATCATCACCAACTCCGCAAACGCCTCAATCAAAAACTCTGCCGTGGATGTGCTGACCAAGGTTATCAGTGACTCGGATGATCCCAGCGCCTTTACCAAGGCCATCCAAGGTAGCTACAACAATACTGCCGACACCGATGCCAAGACCGCACTCCTGCGACTCATGGGCTCCGCCGGTGGCGATGAGGCATCGGATCTGGTTGCCGATACTCTTGCATCTGATGACCCCAAGATGAAGGTCGCCGCAATTTTTGCTCTCCGCAACTGGCCCGATGATTCTCAATTCGATGCTCTTTACGAATATGCTTCCGAGGAGCAAGACGACCGCCTCCGCGCCGAAGCTTTCTCCGGACTGGTCTCATTCCTCAAGGCTCATCCAGAGCTCGATGAGGACGACAAATCCATTTACTGGAATGATGTCGCCAGTATTGCCACCGGCGAAACCGAGCAGCGAATCGTAGTCGATGCAATGGTCAGCCAGACCGGAGCTTGGGCCGACGACGTTCTCGATTACTTCATCGAGAGCGGTGACACTGAAAAGGTTCAATTCCGTGCGGAGAAAGCGAAGTTAGCCCTGGCCGATCGCCTAAAGCGCGCAAAGCGTGGCGGTGCCTCGGAAGAAGAGGAAGAAGAGGAAGAAGAGGAGGCTGATCCAGACGAGTAGATCCTCACCTCATCTCATCGATTACAAAAAGGCGACCTTCCTCGGTCGCCTTTTTTCATTTCCTGTGTTTCACTCACCCGTGGATTTCATTCCCCTCATTCCTCCGATTGTCGCCTTGGTTCTCATTTTAATCACGAGACAGGCAGCCCTTTCACTTTTTTTAGCAACTGTTGCCGGAGCATTTCTTTTGGCCGGACCATCCCCCATTCTCGCCATCCGCTGCCTTTTCGAAGACCACCTCTTCCCAAAAGTCGGATCTAGCAGCTGGAACCTCAGCGCCATAATCTTTACCTTCACCCTCGGAGCTTTTGCCACCCTTCTCGAAAAGGGGGGCGGCTTTACCACGATCCTCAACCGCCTCCTTGCCAATAAAAGCCGCGACCCAAAAAAGAAGCTCCTCTTCGGTGTCTATGGGCTCGGACTTCTCTGCTTCTTTGATGGCCTCGCCAACGCGGTCCTCCTCGGGCGTGTCGCCCGACCGCTCACCGACAGCCTGCGAATCTCACGACAATTCCTTGCCTACGTGATCGACTCAACCAGCGCCACCGTTGCTTGCGTCGCCTTCATCTCGACCTGGATCGCGGCCCAACTCTCCGTCATCAAGGAGAGTCTCGAAACAGCATCGTTCGACGTCAATCCAGCCGCTCTGTTTTTTAATTCCATTCCGGCAAACCCCTACTGCCTGCTCAGCTTGATTCTCGTTCCATTGGTCATCTTTAAAGCATGGCAAATCGGCCCTATGAAAAACGCCAAGCCGGTGCCGCTTGACGAGCAAGCCGAAAAGCTCGAAGCGAACTCTCCATGGCTCGCCTTGCTTCCACTTATCGTCCTCGTCACCAGCCTCCCGGCCTTTATCTACTTTTGGCAGGACGGACCATCCGATGGAGGCCCCTGGTCCTGGCGCAATGCTTTCATTTCCGACGGAGTTCCCTACGCCATGGTTGCGTCAGGTTTCGTGGCCCTAACAGCAGCCTACTTATGCTTTCCAAAACACAAAAAGTCCGAGGCGCCACAGCACATGCTCGATGGAGCCGCTTCCCTGTTTCCAGCCCTTATCATTTTGATCTGCGCATGGACCCTTGGCAGCATGTTTGAAAGCCTAGGCACTGCCGACCTTCTCAAGCAGATGCTCGGTGATCAAATCAGCCCGATGTCCGTCCCTCTCGTTATCTTCCTGATCGGAGCGGTCATGTCATTTATGACCGGCACCTCCTGGGGAACCTTTGGGCTCCTCATGCCGATGGCACTCCCGCTCGTGCTTAAACTTGGTGTGGATCTCCCGGAGGCTGAACTCATGAGCCTGATCTCGATGGCCATTGGAGCCGTCTTTGGCGGTGCCGTTTTCGGAGATCACTGCAGCCCCTTTTCCGACACCACCATTGTATCAGCACTCGCTTCCGGATGCACTCCAACGTCCCACGTGGCAACGCAGTTTCCCTATGCGCTCATCGCAGCTACCGGAGCCGCTATTGCATACTCGCTCATGTGGCTCGGTCTGCCAGCCTGGCTGGCCACGATTATCCTCGCAACAGCTTTGGCGGCCATCGTCCTCAATCGCAAAACGCCAAGTCCCTAAAACTCGCAGTTCCCAGGCGTCCTCGCGAAGGGAATCACGTCACGGATATTCTGCATGCCCGTAACATACATCAGGAGTCGCTCGAAGCCCGCTCCAAACCCTGCGTGGGGGACTGTTCCATACTTTCGTAAATCGAGATACCACCCGTAATTCTCAAGACTCAGATCATGTGACTCCATCGCGGCCTTGAGCAGATCATACCTTTCCTCCCGCTGACTGCCGCCAATGATTTCGCCCACTCCCGGCACAAGCACGTCCATAGCTGTCACGGTCTTCCCGTCATCATTCGCACGCATGTAAAACGGCTTAATGGACTTGGGATAGTTATAAACCGTCAGCGGCCCTTTCACCACTTCCTCGCAGAGGTAGCGCTCGTGCTCCGACTGCAGGTTAATTCCCCATTCAACCGGATAGTCGAATTTCTTACGCGACGCGATCAACTTCTCGACAGCCTCAGTGTAGCTCATCCGCTCAAAGCCTCCGCCGGCCAATCCCTCAAGCCGCTGACGTAGCCCCTTATCAACAAATCTAGCGAAGATATCCAAGTCCCCTTCGTTGTTCTCCAGGACATCCTTGACCAGAAATTGGATAAATTCCTCCGCGAGGTCCATGTCACCTTCAAGATTACAAAAAGCCATTTCTGGCTCGATCATCCAGAACTCGGAAGCATGCCGCGAGGTGTTCGAATTTTCAGCCCGAAAAGTCGGACCAAAGGTATAAATATTCGAAAGCGCACACGCGAAGGTCTCTCCCTCCAACTGGCCACTCACAGTAAGATAACTCTTCTTCCCAAAGAAATCCTCCTCCGGCTTACCCGCCCCGTTCAACGTCACCTGAAACATTTCCCCCGCCCCCTCGCAATCGCTCGCGGTAATAATCGGCGTGTGAACGTAGGTGAAACCGCGCTCATTAAAAAAGCGATGTACAGCGTAGGCCAGACGGCTGCGCATCCGGAATGTCGCCCCGTAAAGATTGGTTCTCGGACGTAAATGTGAGATTGACCGCAAAAATTCAGGGGTATGCCCCTTCTTCTGAAGCGGAAAGTCCTCGGGAACTCCCCCAAGCAACTCAACCCCGGTCGCCCGCACTTCCCAGCTCTGCCCCTTGCCAGGGCTCTCCACCAATTCACCCACGACCCGCACTGAAGCCCCTGTATTCATCTTCCCGATCTCCTCTGATCCCGGCACCCCCGCATCCACAATTACCTGAATTCCCTTCAAACAGGAACCGTCATTGAGCTCCATGAAGGAAAACTCCTTCGAATCTCTCCGCGTCCGCACCCAACCCGCTAATTCCACCGAGTCCTGGGCCGACGCACTATTTAAAAGATTCTTCACCGAAGTTCGCATGCCGGATTTCTAATCACACCAAGCCATCCCCTCAACCAAGATTCGTGAAACTTCGTAAGATTCATGATCAAAACCCACCAACTTCCCCCGCAGAGCATGTTCCAGGTCTCCCCGGCACTTCGGGAGGTCCAAAAAACAGCCCGCAACTTCACAAAAAATCTTGCATTCGCCCCCCTCAGCCCTAAAACGCCGCTCCCATGGCCCGCAAAGCTTGCAAGTCCAAAACCAGATCGTCCGTCGCCAAGCGCTTTAAAGTGACTGGTACCGGTAAGATTTTGCGCCGCAAACAGGGCAAACGTCACATCCTCCAGAAGAAAAACCGGAAACGGAAAAGAAATCTGGGTAAAGCGACGCTTGTCTCCGACGCAGATATTACAAATGTGAAGAGAAATCTTCTCATGAAGTAAGCCTTACCGTGCATACGTGCACGATGCCCCCGCCTGCAAAATGGGCGGCCTCCAGATAGCCAGCCTTCCCCGGAAGGACAACGAGCGAGTGAGACTATCGGAGTGAAATCGAAACCCAACGACCCGCTCATCCAAAAAAAACCATGCCAAGAGCAACTAACAGTCCGGCCAGTCGGAAACGTCGCAAGCGTATCCTTCTCCGTGCCAAAGGCTTCCGCGGCTTCCGTTCCAAGCTTTACCGCTACGCGAAGGACGCCGTCTACAAAGCCCGTCAATACGAGTATCGTGACCGTAAGAAGCGTAAGGGACAATTCCGCCGCCTCTGGATCCAGCGTATTTCCGCTGCCGTCCGGAACGATGGAATGACCTATTCCCGCTTCATCGAAGGCCTCAAGGCCGCCAACATCGAGCTCGATCGTAAAGTCCTTGCAGACCTTGCCGTCGTTGACGCTGCCGCTTTCTCCGCAATCGTGGAGCAAGCCAAAGGAGCCCTCGAAAAGAAGGCTGCATAAATTCCGCTCAGCTCCGCTGAACAAACTTCCATGGCCGCATCCGCAAGGATGCGGCCATTTTTTGCAGGATGAGCCAGCAATCTCTTTACCTCCTCCGCCAAAAGATCAAAGGAACAAGCCCAAAGCCATCATTGACCAGCACCGTCCTTTCCCCTAATTCCCTCCAACATGACCGAGCAAGCCGCCCAAATCCAAGCCGACGCCCTCGCCGCAATCGAAGCCGCCTCCACCGAAGCAGCCCTCGAAGAAGCCCGCGTCAAATTCCTCGGCAAAAAATCCCCTCTCAATGCCCTCGCCGCTGAAATGCGAAACCTCTCCAACGAGGAAAAACCCAAACTCGGTGCTGCACTCAATACCGCACGTCAAGCCATCAACGCCGCCCTCGAGGCCAGCAAACAAAAGCAGCAAGACGCCGCTGATGCCGCCTCCGTCGACGGCCTCGACGTCACCATGCCGAGTCGGGAACTCCCCGTCGGAGCCCTCCACCCGCTCACCATCGTCAAGGACCGCGCCATTCAGATCCTTCGCCGTCTTGGCTTCGCTCTCGCCGACGGTCCTGAGATTGAAACCGAATTTCACTGCTTCGACGCCCTCAACACCCCTTTCGACCATCCTGCTCGCAACGATTCGGACACCTTCTATTTCGACTCAGGTAAACTCCTCCGCACCCACACCTCCAGCGTGCAGGTGCGCACCATGGAAAAGCAGCCTCCACCCGTCAAAATCATCGCACCCGGCTCTGCATATCGGCGCGATGAAATCGACGCCACTCACCTCTCCGTCTTCAATCAACTTGAAGGTCTCTACGTCGATTCCGATGTTCGCCTCTCCGACCTCAAAGGAACTCTCGAATACTTCTACCGCGCCATGTTCGGCGATAAAACCGAAGTTCGCTTCCGCCCTCACTTCTTTCCCTTCACCGAGCCAAGCTTTGAAATCGACGTCAAACTCCAGGTCAAAGGCGAAGAGCCCAAGTGGATCGAGGTCGCCGGCTGTGGCATGGTCGACCCCGCTGTATTCACGGCCATCAACGAAGGTCGAGGCGACGACGCCTTCGACCCGGCCAAGCTAACAGGCTACGCCTTCGGCATGGGTCTCGACCGACTTGCCATGATTCAATACGGAATCAAAGACATCCGTCTTCTCATCGAGAACGACACCCGCTTTCTGAGCCAGTTTGCCTAAACTTGGCCAAGCCAACCGCTCCATTACGCGTTGCCAGCTTCACCTGAAGCTGTCGATGAAACTTCAACATCGAAAGACAAGAAGCCGGATCAAGCAGCCGGGATATCGCGGCTTCTACTCAAACGCGCCCCCAAATCAGCACGCAATTCTTCGTCAAATGGCGAACTCTCGATCGCATTTTCGATCTCACGCTTCACCTCCTCAAAGTCTAGCCAATCGGCAGTCTCGGGATCCAACTGATAGTTCTGCGAAAGCTCTTCAGGAATCCCAATTTCGATTGCGGTTGAGAATAGCCCCAACGTTAGGCTGATCGATTCCTACCGGCTGGACAACGCCACATCCAGCCGGGGATCCGCATCCGAGTGAGACGGCGACGAATGCCTCATGACCAGCCAAAAGGCGGCGGCCAACAAGATTCCGGCAAAGATTTTTAAGCGCATTATGAAAGAGAGACACCCAACTTGGTCATTTCTTGGATCAATTGACAATTTAATTGGACACCAGCCGACATGAGCCAAACTTACTTCAACAAAAGATGCCCCTCATCTCCTCATCTTATCGCCCTCCCCTTTC
>JBDNAG010000179.1:0-23139 GCA_039768565.1 Akkermansiaceae bacterium
GATGATGAAATCGACTCCCTGAATCCGAAAGTAATGAGGGCCGTTTCTTTCCAGTGATCCGCCCCAAGCGAAGTGCAATTTTTTGCGCTGAGTGGTATTAATTTTCCGTAAAGCATCATTCGTGATCTCGCTCCGCTGCATGGACGCAACTTGAGAAACGATAGCGAGAAGTTGCTTCACCTCGTCTCCGGTCATTTTGTCAGAAGTTGTGCCTTCCACCTCTTGGGCTTTGGCTGTGCTGTCTTGGGCAGTCAGGATCTCCTTGGGTGCTTTCTCTGAAAAAACAGGCTTTCTCCCGGCCTTGATCAATTTCAGAGCAAGATCGCGACCTGCATCTTCGATCTCACCGAGTGGACGCATGCCTTTCAAGGGACCCTTTTTAAGCTCCGCAGGATTGGTGCCGTAAAATGCTGGCAGACCAATAACCTTGTCGCCGAGTAGCGAAAAGTTGAGCGATAGATGGTGGCCCTCGAAACGCCAACCCCACGGTTTGCTTGGGGAGGGGGTTCCAAAAATCGCGATGCTATATTTTTCAGTGTTTCGGACTTCAGGATCTCCGCCACGGCTTCGAAGAACTTCCTCAAGGGTCATAATTTGAGTAGCGGTCAAAAGGCCCTTTTGGTTCAAGCCGGTTCCCAGAAGGCCAAAAGCAAGGTGCTGCTGGTGTGGCTTTAGCGCATCAAAGCGAACGCCTTTGCGATCCATTGGAACAAAGTGCCAGTTTTGGCGTTCTTTATTTTTGAATTCGAAGGAAGCGGCTTTTCTCTGAGTTTCGTCTAAACTGGCGAGGAATACGGTGGCAGCCTTGTTCATCTCGGCTGCAGCCGGGTTGTGATTATGGCCTTCGTGAGCGAAAACAGCTGATGTCAATATGGAGAGAATAATTGGAAACTTCATACCCCAAGAATACTGCGCGCGACCGTGAAATAAATCACCATTCCTGAAACATCTACAATCGTTGTAATGGCAGGGGCTGCAATGACAGCCGGGTCCATTTTAATAGCGCGGGCGCCGATGGGTAAAAGTGCGCCAATAAGAGTTGACGTAGCGACCTGAGCACCCAGCGCGATTGCAACGGTGAGTCCGAATTGTGTGAAGTTAACACCGCTTGGGAGTGTGAATTGCAGGGCAGGCGGGGCGAAAACCGCAAAAAATCCAATCAAGATCGCCAATAATGCGCCCAGCATGAGGCCAAGGCGCATTTCTTTCCATGCTACCTGCCTTGTATCCTCGGGATCTAATTCTCCGAGAGCCATCGCTCGAATCACCATCGTGGAGGCTTGCCCCCCGGTGTTTCCGCCTGCCGCCACGACCATGGGAAGAAATAACGACAAAAGATAAACTTCGGTCAAAGTATGTTCAAACCGCATCATGACAAAGCCTGATAAAATCGCAAGAAAAGCGAGGATCACGAGCCAACCGCAACGTCTCCGAAAATGAGATGTAATTGATGTATTGAGGTAAGTTTCTTCGGATTGATCACCGGCAATACCCGCTCCTTTTTCGATATCCTCCGTGGATTCTTCTTCCAAAATTTCGAAGGCGTCGTCTGCCGTGATGACGCCTAACAAGCGATTTGATTCGTCAACGACAGGCAGGATAAGCATGTCATATCGGGAGATCATTTGAGCCGCATCCTCCTGGTCTGCCGTCGCAAGGATTGAGTGGTCGATATCTTGAACAAGTGACTGAACAGAAACGTTCCATGCGTTAAACGCCAGATCGCGGAGTCGGATTTTTCCGACCAGTTTGTCATCGTCATTAACGACAAAAATACGAGCCAGTGTCATTGTCGATTCAAGGTCGCCCCGAAGATGCTCGATTGCGTCCTTCACGGTCATGTGTTCTAGAATCTTTCCGATATGAGTTGTCATTCGGCCACCTGCCGTTTCCTCGTCATAGCGCAGGAGGGTCCTGGTGTCTTCTTGTTTATCCTCATCGAGAAGCTCCAGAAAATCGCGGCGTTTTGCATCGCTGACATCCTGTAGAATATCGACCCGATCATCATCGGGAAGAGAATCTAGAATCTCACGCTGTTCGTCGGGCTTAAACGAATCGAGAGTCTCCTCGACAAGTGTGTCAGGGAGTTCTGCTAAAACATCCGAGAATTTTTCGGCGCCAAGGATCTCAGTTAAAAACGTCCGACCATCGTGGTCTGCGTCTTCGAACAGCTCCGCGAGATCGGCGTGGTGCAAATCTTCACAAAGTTCACGGACTCTTGAGCCATTGCGACTGATGATCGCTCTCTCGGCTTTTTCGAGAATTTCTGCCAGTTCCTCGGACACGGGAGTAGTGTGTCGTAAGTTTAGTATAGGTAAAAGTTCGATCTGAACCAATCTAAACTTGCGCTGGTATTTGACGTTTGTGTTACCGGACTAGTGTGGTTGGTCCCAGGTGGCTAAAGGAATTTCAGTTATCTTTGATCTATATTCTAGAATCAAGTTGTTGATGCCGTTGGTTGGATCCAGCTAATCAGGTGAATTAACAAAGGATAATGCCTCAGAAGGTAACTTCACACAATATATGTAATGCGGAGTAAGTTAGGATGCTTCGCTCAGGGGCTACCTATTCGCTTGTCCTGAAGCCATCACGACTGCGTTTGCAGCCGCGTAGTGTTTTGCGTGAGTGAGGCTGACCATCACCTGTGCAACGCCTCTATCTTTTGCGCACTGAGCAGCTGCTCCTGTCAGGCTGACTTCAGGTTCTCCGCTGGCTTTGCGAATGATCTCCATGTCGAGCCAGCCGACATCTTTCCCTATTCCCGTGCCGAAAGCTTTTGAGATCGCCTCCTTTGCTGCGAACCTTGCTGCAAAATGCAACTCCGGTCGTTTTTGGCGCTGACAATATTCGCGCTCTTGATCGGTAAAGATCCGATTGAGGAACTTTTGGCCGAATTCATCTATTGATGATCGAATTCGGGAAACTTCCACGACATCAATCCCGATTCCAATCAGGTTCATTTCTTCAGCTCGTTGGATAGTTGGTCATGGCTGACTTAAGTTCAGCAACGGCTGCCCTGAGCCCGATGAATATACTCCGCGAAATCAAGGTGTGCCCCACATTAAGCTCGGTTAAGTTTTTTACAGAAAAAAGCCGCTCAAGATTCTCTAAATGAATCCCGTGTCCTGCATTTATCTGAAGACCAAGGGTTTGGCCAAGTTCAGACCCGAGCTGAAGACGTTTCGTCTCCTGTTCATGCCTTTTCCCGTTAGTTAGTGCAAAGGTGCCAGTATGAAGCTCGACCATTTCCGCCCCTAAGTCCGCAGCAGCTTGAATCTGCGCTTCATCAGGATCAATGAACAAGCTCACCTGAATTCCTGCATTTTGGAGTGTTGGAATCGTTCTCTTTAAAGACTCAAGATTAGCGACGACGTCAAGCCCGCCTTCGGTCGTGATTTCCTCACGTTTTTCAGGAACCAAGCATGCGAAATCAGGTTTTAAATCACAGGCAAACTTCACCATTTCCGGCGTGTTTGCCAATTCAAGATTCAGTGGCAGGTCTACGTCGCTGCGAACAATCCGCGCATCATCATCCTGCATATGTCGACGATCTTCACGAACATGGACGGTAATCGAATCCGCTCCTCCTGCTTTTGCTTCCAATGCAGCCTGCAAAATTGATGGCTCGAGGATTGGCGCATCCGGATTCATCGCGTATCTCGCCTGCCGTAGCGTTGCGACATGATCGATATTTACCCCAAGAAGCAGTGACATTGATTTGGAAATTAGTGTTTAAAGTGGCGATGACCCGTGAAGACCATTGCTATGCCTGCCGCATCAGCTGCGGCGATGACTTCTTCATCCCGAATTGAGCCTCCGGGTTGAATACAGGCGGTCGCTCCGGCTTTAATCGCTGCATCGAGACCGTCTGCAAATGGGAAGAGCGCGTCGGAGGCAATGATACTCCCTTTAAGTGAAAGCCCGGCTTCTTCAGCTTTCCAAACCGCGATTCGAGAGGAATCGACCCGACTCATTTGCCCTGCACCAATGCCCAAAGTGCGATCTGCCGAGCTAAAGACGATGGCATTGGACTTCACATGCTTAACCACGCGCCAACCAAATCGCATGGCGATCATTTCAGCCTCGGTCGGTGGACGTTTGGTGACAACTTTAGACTCCAGGTCGTCGAGCCCCATTACGGAGTGATCTTTATCCATCACCATTAAACCGCCAGGAGCAGGTCTCACGACAGGATCCTTCCGATATTTCTCATACCCAGGTTCCATTTTCATCAGCCGGAGATTTTTTTTCTTTTGCAGAATGGCGCGCGCTTCAGGCTCGTAATCCGGTGCGATAATAACGTCCGTGAAAATCCCCGAGATAATCCTTGCGAGGTCTTCATTAATTGGGCGATTACAAACAATTACTCCGCCAAACGGAGCTGCACGATCTGTCTCGAATGCCTTCTGCCATGCGACTCTGAGGTCCTCATCTTGTCCAACGCCACATGGGTTGGTGTGCTTTAAAATCCCGACCGTTGAGCGCTTGTAGTCCAATATCAAGTCAGCAGCGGCTTCAATATCGAGAATATTGGTGTAGCTAAGCTCCTTGCCCTGAAGCTGCGTGAAGCACTCGAGAAAATTGCCGTAAAGTCGGGCTTTTTGGTGAGGGTTATCACCATAGCGGAGGTCGCTCGCGAGCGGAAGGTCGATTGAGAAACTGCAGGCAGTCCCCTGATCGCATTGGCCCAAAAAGTTAGAAATTGCGCTATCGTATGCTGATGTTCTGCGGAAAACTTTGATTGCGAGTTCTTCACGAAGTCGAAGCGAAGTATCGCCGTCGTGCGTTTCCATTTCCTCCAAAACACGACTGTAATCGGCTGGATCAGTGAGAACAGTCACGGACGAGTAGTTTTTTGAGGCGCTTCGCAACATCGAGGGGCCGCCAATATCAATATTCTCAATGGCTTCTGCCAATGTAACACCCTCTTTTTCAATCGTTTGCTCAAAAGGATAAAGGTTAACCACAACTAGATCGATCGTTGGGATGTCGTGCTTCTTACCCTGAGCGACATGGTCTTCGCAATCCCGACGCTGTAACAATCCGCCATGCACCTTTGGGTGCAGTGTTTTCACACGACCTTCAAAGAGTTCGGGCGCGCCTGTGTATTCAGCAACATCAATCACTGGAAGTCCGCTGTCGCGTAGGGCCTTGGCTGTTCCTCCCGTCGAAAGAAGTTCGATGCCGTAGTCCTCATGAAGGGACTTTGCAAAATCAACCAATCCGGACTTGTCGGAAACCGAGAGGAGCGCGCGTACAATCGCCATAAATATGAATGTGTTTGTGGACCAATTAGCCCATACGATGGCTAGGCTACCTAGCGTCTCCGGGCAAGGGTAATATGGGATCTTGAATGAGAATAATATTTCCGATGTTCCCTTGTTTTTCTAACTAAGATTCCGCTCCCCTTTTCGATTTCAACCACTAAAATAAAGCCAGCGAATGGACGAGGAAGAGAGTATCGAAGAAATTATGCGTCGTGTCAGGCGCCTGGAAATCCGTGCACGACGACTGGCGCAGGAAGTTTTCTCGGGAGATTACCATTCATCTTTCCGTGGGCAGGGACTCGATTTTGATGAGTTCCGCGAATATCAGCCAGGCGATGAAATACGGTTTATCGACTGGAATGTAACCGCTCGAATGGAGACGCCTTTTATCCGAAAATTCAGAGAGGAACGCGAGCTTTCCGTCATTCTTGCTGTGGATATTTCCGGCTCGACCGACTATGGGAGTGATTATCTTAGTAAGCGGGAAAGAGCAGCAGAAGTCGCGGCTCTTCTGGGTTTTAGTGCACGCTATAATGGAGATAAAGTGGGGCTCCTTCTTTTTGCAAAAGAGCCTGTTCTCTATTTACCTCCGGGCAAAGGAGGACGATCAGTCTTACGAGCGGTGCGGGAAATCTTGACTGCGCAACCACCTGATCCTGGAACCTCTATTGCGGAGGCTTCCAAGTTTCTTCTCCAGACGCTTAAGAGAAAAGGTCTCATTTTCTTCATCTCCGACTTCGTCGACTGGGGCTTCGAGCGTCCGCTTGGGACTCTTTCTCGCCGGCATGACGTCATTGCCCTGCCACTTCTCGATCCGCTCGAAAAAGGCATTCCCGACGTAGGAAAAGTTTACCTACGTGACCCTGAAAGCGGTCACGAAGTTTTGGTGAACACCTCCAATAGTAACACACGTATGGGGCTCTCAAGACTTTCAAAAAGATACCGGGAAGGTCTTGCTTCATTTTTTAAGAAACATGGGATCGATAGTGCTGAAATTTCGACAAAGGATGATTACCTAGCCGATCTCCACCGACTCTTTCAACGCAGGGCTCTTCGTCGCCGTTAGTTATGGATCCGAATACCCTCCCTACCCTTGAGCACGGTATTCCTGATCCGGAAACCTATCTTCCGGAGACACCGGATTGGTTTTGGTGGTTTCTGATTGGTGGCGTTGCTCTTACCGTCCTTGCGATATGGTGGTTGCTTCATCTCCTTTTTGAGAAGCCCAAGAATAAAAAAGAGATTCCCGAGCGCGATCTGTTTAGCCCGGCAATGAAGGTTTTGGACTCCCTCGAATCGCAGGCTGACAAAAGACTGGTTTCGGAAATTGCTGCCGAGGCTTCGTTAGCCATCCGCACCTTCCTCGCTGGAGCTCGATCAGAACCAGCCCTCTATGAAACCGTTGAAGAATTTCAGGCCCGTCAAGTAGTGCTGCCAGCTGACGCCAATCAGGTTCTCAACCGATTAAATGATGCCAAATACAACAAGTCAGACGTGGATCAAACACGCTCCCAAAAATTGATTGAAGAAAGTCGGGTATGCCTTACAAAGCTTCGCCAATTCTCTCCAGTCGAAACTCAAAAAAGCGATCAAATGCCTATCTTGCCCGAGTCAGAACCAGTAGGTTGGATGCAGCGCACATTTGCGAAAAGATCCCTCGCAGCTTTTCCTTTTGGTTTGATTCTCGCACTTGGAGGGTTGCTTGGGGGCTCATATCAAAGACGCGGCGTGGGTGCTGAAGTTCAGGGGAATGCTTTGGTTTGGGTGGGGCTCTTCATCAGCGTTGTTGCACTCGTGACCTTTCTCATAGTTCGACCTTTAAGGAAATCATCATGAGTTTTTTTGACAACTATGATCTAGCGGAACCGTGGTGGCTTTTGCTGCTGTTAGCTGTCCCGTTGCTTATGCTTTTAGGATATCGTCAGGGAACCCGGAGTTGGCTCGTTTATCCAACATTGCGTGTTCTGGGAACGCTTGGGCATAAGCCCAAAGATCGCCCCTTTCACTTTACTCCATTGATTCTTCCGTTGATGTTAATTCCCGCTTTTATTGGCCTTGCCCGCCCACAAGAAACCAAAAATCGAACCTCTAGTTCAGCGAGTGGTATCGATATAATTATAGCGCTGGATGTCTCTTACTCGATGTCTACAGCGGATTTCTATGAGTCGGATAACGGCATGCGCCGCCCACAACTCAGGATCAATGCGGCCAAGAAAATCATTACCGAATTTATTAATCGTCGTCCGGATGATCGCATCGGAATCGTAAGTTTTGCAGCACGACCTTACACAGTTGCTCCCATCACCCTTGATCATCAGATTCTTGAATATACATTGCGCGATGTCGCATTGGTAAAAGACCGAACCGAGGGCGGGACTGCGATTGGTAGCGCCATCGTGGCCGCTGGTGAGCGGCTAGAAACACTAATGCGCAATGACGATAATGAGGGCCCAAAAAGTAAAAGCAAAGTGATTGTTCTCGTCACAGATGGCGCGAGTAATTCCGGGCAACTTTCACCAACTGAAGCGGCTGGGTTGGTGGCCGATCTAGATATCAAGGTTTATCCCGTTGCGATTGGCACTCCCCAGGGAAGGATTATGGGGACGAATACCGGACAGGAATTTGACACCGAAACTCTCAAGCAAATTGCCACAATTACCAAGGGTGACTATTATCGGGCGCGCGACTATGTCGGACTTCGGGAAGCATTTAAAAGTATAGACGACCTTGAGAAAATTGAAGTTGAGCGCAAGAGTTGGATTATAAGAAAAGAACTCTACCCATGGTTTGTTGGAGCTTCAGCCTTCCTGATTCTTGGTTTTCTTTCTGTTACCGCATTTAATCCCCCGCCAATGCCATGAGTTTCGCCGAGCCAGAATGGCTTCTTTGTTTGATAGCCCTCCCCTTGATTGGTTTGATGGCTTGGCTCTCCTGGAAAAACCGGGGCGAACGTTGGAAGAGAATGGTGGCTCCCCGTTTACAAGGGCGCTTGAGTCGGACTCAATCATCATGGGTTCATTTTACTTCACTGGGGCTTGCGTTGGTTGGATTGGCTGGCCTAATGGTCGCTGTCGGCCAACCTGAGTCGGGCGAGGAGTGGATCGAAGTAGAAAGTGATGGCCGAAATATTCTCTTCTGTGTGGATATTTCCCGCAGCATGTTGGCTCAGGACGTCGAGCCAAACCGGCTAATGGCATCGCGAGCTGCTGCACTCGAAATTCTGGAGCGATTTCCCAATGATCGGGTTGGGGTTCTGCTGTTTTCCGGTGAAACTCTTATTCAATCTCCACTCACCATTGATCACAGTTTTGTGGAACAAACCTTGGCTCAGCTCGATCCCAATGACATTCCGGTCGGAGGTTCCAATCTCACCAAAGCGATCGATTCAGGAACACGGCTCCTTGTTGAGACCGGACAGCAGAACAATATCATGGTTCTATTCAGCGATGGTGAAAAATCTTCCGAGGGCTTGGAAAGCGCAGCTGCAACGGCTGCCAGCGAAGGCGTTTTCATTTACGCAATTGGAATGGGTAAGTCAGAAGGCTCTTTTATTCCCGATTCCCGTGAACGTGATGGGAAATTCCGGGATCGCGACGGGAATGTTGTTTTTACCAGGCTCGACGAAGAAGCCTTGGAAATACTTGCGGAAGAAACTGATGGGTATTACTCGAAAGGAATGGGACCTGGCTTTATTGGAAAGCTGGATTCAGCCCTCTCGGAAATGGATCGATTTCGGGAGGAAGGGAAGCACCAACGGGTTGCTAAACCAGCTCATCGGTGGTTTGTTTTCGGAGGACTTCTCCTCATAATGACCTCGATTTTCATACGCTGTCTGCCGCTGACTCCAATCGTTGCTGTTGCGGCTCTCATTCTCTCTACACCTCGTGCGGAAGCCGGGTTAGTAGAAGATGGAGTGGCCGCCTTGAAAGCCGGTGAAACGACCACTGCTCAAAAATTGTTTAGCGAAGCCGCTGGAGAGACTTCGGGTGATCGTGCAGCAAGCCTGCATCTCGCTGCTGGTTCAGCTGCCTCAAGAGCCCAGGATTGGATTGGAGCAGTTGATTCTTTCAGCTCTGCTCTTTCCGCTGAAGATTCTGAAATTCAACAAAAAGCGCATTACGCCCTCGCAACTTCGCTCTTCTATCTTGGAGCACTAAAGGACAATGAAGAGAAAATAAAAGCGTGGAAAGGCTCGGTTGAGCACTTCGAAGCTTCATTGAAGATTCAGGCTGAAGACCGGGCTACGGTCGATAATCTGAAATCGGTAAGAAGGCAATTGGCTGAACTCCAAAAAGAGGAAAAGAACGATCCTGAGAAAAAGGATCAAGAGGAAGAAAAGGGTAAAGAAGACGAAAATGAAGATTCCGAAAATTCAGATGAGCCTGAGGATCAGGGGGAGAATAAAGACCCAGAGAAAAAGAATCCCGACGAAGAGGGAGATAACCCTGAACAAAAAGAGTCTGAGTCTGAGAATGAAGCAGACGATCCAAGCGACCAAAATCAAGATGAGGGTGGAGACGGTGACCCTTCCAATAACAACAAAGACGAAAAGCAGCCTGGTGAACCCAATAACGACGACAATGAGGACAGCCCGCAATCTGATCAACCGAATCCGGGAGAACAGGATTCAAATCCCAGTGACGACCCAAGGAAAGGGAAGGACGATCAAACGGGTGGCGAGAATAAGTCAGATTCTGAGAATTCCAATTTGAAGGATGATCCCAATGCACCCGAAAATGAAACACCCCGTGAGAGGGCTCGTCGACTCCTGAAGCAGTATTCCGACTTTGGAGGAAAAGCTCCGCGAAGAATCCGGAGACCCTACAATCGTAGTCCCCACGATTGGTAATTAACGAAAAAGATAATCGTGAGATTTTTCTCTATCATTCTGTTTTGGATCTTCCTCGGAGGAAGTGATCTCTTCGGCCAAGGTTCTCCGTCGATCAAGACGAGACTCGAGAGTTCGATGATCGTTGTCGGTGAAAAGACCTATCTCACGGTTTGGGCGGAAAACATCGAACCAATCATTGATTGGCCGACTACACCCAAAGCGGCACCTCTTGTCCTTAAAAGAGAATCCCAACGTCGTTTTCAAATCAACGGCCGGATTCGCTCGGGATTTCGATATTTGGTGTCAGCATTTGAGCCGGGAATTTATTCTGTTCCTTCCTTTGAGGTTCGTTCGCGCTCCGGCGTGATTCGCTCTAAAACTCACACGGTTAGAGTTGTCCCGGTCGAAAAACTCGAAACGCACGGCATCAAGATTAATGGAGATGTGACTCCGTATTTGACCGGGGTATTCCTTCAAAAAACCAACCCCTATTTGGGCGAAACCCAGGACGTTGAGGCGAAACTTTACCTGTCTCAAGCAGCACCTCACTTGCTTCGATTATCCGATGGCAACGTCCTTAATATCAAGAAGGATGGACTTGCGGCCTGGAGATTTACTACTACTTCGGATCCAACCGGATATCTGGACTATGATGGGCATCAATTTGCGGTCTATACGTATCCTAGTTCCGTAAATGCGCTTCGAGACGGAGAGCTTTTTTTGGGACCTGGCTCGACAAATGCCACTTTACTCCGCAGACAGATGGTTCGTGGAGGCTTTGCCACGGGGTCGTTTGTTACGGAGATCGTTTTTCCGGCCGTGAAGCTTAATGTGAGGTCCCTGCCTGATGGAGCTCCTGCTGATTTTGGTGGAGCTGTTGGATCTTTCTCATTGGAGGTTCGCCCCCTGAGTCTTGAGCTAGAACTTGGTGGATCACTTACCGTTGAAACTCGCATCACAGGTTCAGGGAATATCGATCAATTTCCCGGCCCCCAGTTATTTGACCCTGATGAGAACTGGAAAAAATTTGAGACGATGGCTAAGCCGAGTGGTGGTGAGCGCCGATCGAGTTCGGGAACCGCCGAGTTTTCTCATGTATTGCGCCCTCTTAAAAAAGTTCCGGCACTCCCCCCCTATCGTTTTGTTTACTTTGATCCACTACTCGAGAGTTACGAAACAAAGGAATCCCCTCCTTTTCCCATTACAATTACCGGAGAACTCCCTTCACTAGAGGGTGCAGGTGAAACTCTGGCGTTTTTGACTCCCGGAAATCGTCCGCTCAAGTCGTTTGCAAATTCGGCTTCTTTTGCCAAATGGTCATGGCAGATGGTGCCGGCGCTGATTATCTGCTGGATTTTAGGAGTCGCATTCCGAAATAAGGTGAAAGCGCGGCAGGTGGCATCTCTCCCCCAGAGAGAATTTGAAAATGAACTTAAGCAGGTAACATCCGTGGGAGATGACCGAGTCAGGTTTTTTCGGGAAGCTGCCCGGTTTGCGGCTGACCACAATGCCACGGAAGGATTCGAGGAGATTTTTGAAACGCGGGATGAAATCTGCTTCCGCCAGGATTCCACAGCAGAGCCAATTGAGCCTGGTGAAAAAAAACGTGTTTTGAGGCTTCTGAGAAACTTGTGTCCTCTCCTTCTCTTTTTCATATTAGCAGGTTGTTTGGTTCAGCCCGCCAGTGGAAGCGACCTGGCTCCCGATGAGGCAAAAAAGGAAATACTCGCAGCTATGGAAGTAGGAGCAGTACGAGAACATCTCCACAATCTATCAATCTGTGAGAAGGAATTGGGCAATTTCGGCGAAGCAGCACTTCTAGCTTTTCGGTATAAGCTTCAAGGAGGCGATAGCTCCAGTTTGATGGAAGGCCTCCCCGGGAATCGAGCACATGATCCGGAAGGAACTGAATGGGTTTCGATTCTGCCTAAATGGGTGTATTTTCAAGCCGGTGTCCTTGGATTGTGGTCTCTGGCGATCGTTATACTGACAGCATGGAACATTCTTGGCGGCTCAAGGAAACCTCTTCTCCTGACTTTCTCGATCCTTATGGGAGTCGGGTTTCTAATTGGCGGAACCGGACTTTGGCTCTACCCGGAAGGGGTCAGCTTTAAGCCTCTAAGTGAACTCTCGGTCGTGGTCCGACAAACTCCAATGAGGAGCCAGCCTTTTGAAGGAGCTCCCGCTGCCCGTGAAAATGTCATCGGGAGCCTTTGCTTGGTCCAGACTACACGAGCCGGATGGGCGAAGATTGAACTTCCCGGCGGATACACCGGCTGGATCAGGGAGGAAGATGTCTCCCCGATTGTAAATTAATCACAACCGGGGGAACCTATCATTTAACGCGCCCTCAGGATGCGGAGGCCCTCGTCTTCTTTGGTTTTTTTGCGGCCTTTGTTTTGAAGGAGACTTTTTTCGTGTCCTTCTTCACCTTTGCCGTCACGTGTTGTCCCTCCTTGACCTCACCTGAAAGAATCGCTTCAGCGAGCGGATCTTCAAGTAGTTGCTCAACAGCGCGGCGCATTGGGCGGGCACCATAGTCTGGGTCATATCCCTCGGTGACAATCAGGTCGCGAGCCGACTCTTCGAGAACGAGCTCGATCTGCTTCTCAGCAAGCCTTTTCACCAATTTGGCAACCTCGAGATCAACGATCTGATTCAGGCTGTCCTTCTCGAGCATCCGGAAGACTACGAGCTCATCAAGTCGGTTGAGAAATTCCGGACGGAAGTGTTTCTTGGCAACCGCATCAATCTTTGTCTTCATGCCTTCGAAGTCGGCCTCATCCTCCGCCATCGCATTAAAGCCCAATGAGGTCTGTCGCTTGATGCTTTCAGCGCCGACATTCGACGTCAGAATGATGATGGTATTTCGGAAATCAATCTTGCGACCAAAACTATCAGTGACCATCCCCTCTTCCAAAATTTGGAGAAGAAGGTTCATGACGTCAGGGTGGGCTTTCTCAACCTCATCAAAAAGAATCACCGAATATGGGCGGCGTCTGACCGCTTCGGACAGTTGACCACCTTCTTCATAGCCGACATACCCCGGAGGGGAACCAATGAGCCGGCTTGCGCTGAACTTCTCCATATATTCAGACATATCGATCTGAATGAGTGATTCAGGATCTCCGAACATGAAGTTGGCGAGGTTTCGAGCAAGATATGTTTTGCCTACGCCGGTAGGCCCTAGAAATAGGAAAGATCCAATCGGACGACGCGGATCCTTGAGATCAGCCCGCGAGCGGCGAAGTGCCTTGGAAATCGCCACAACAGCCTCATTCTGTCCAATGACAGTTTCCTTAAGGTCTTCCTCCATTTTAAGAAGTTTTGCAGCCTCCTTCTGCTCCATGCGCTGAAGCGGAACCCCCGTCCATTTCGAGACAACAGACATGATGTCGTCCTCTTCGATATCAACGATCTTCTCTTCGCTCTCTCCACGCCAACCTTCGATCTTGTCATCAAGTTCCTTGCGGGTGCTTTTTTCCTCATCCCTAAGTGCGGCGGCCTTTTCGAAGTCCTGGTCGTTGATGGCGGCAACCTTCTCTTCGTTAATTTCCGAGATTCGACCCTCAAGCTCCTTAAGTCCGATCGGACGTGTCATCGTTTGGATCCGTGCCCGGGCCCCGGCTTCGTCGACGACGTCGATGGCCTTATCTGGAAGGAATCGGCTGGTGAGATATCGTGAGGTTAGCTTGACGGAAGCCACAAGTGCTTCGTCGGTGTAGCGAACCTTGTGGTGGCTCTCATACTTCTCACGGAGCCCCTTCATGATCTCGATGGCATCCTCGGTCGATGGTTCGTTGACCTTTACTTGCTGGAAGCGACGCTCTAAGGCAGAGTCTTTCTCGATGTGCTTCCTAAACTCGTTGAGTGTGGTGGCTCCGATGCATTGTAGCTCGGCGCGACTCAAAGCAGGCTTAATAATGTTTGAAGCATCCATGGCCCCTTCGGCCGATCCTGCTCCAACGATGGTGTGGAGTTCGTCGATAAAAAGGATGACGTTCTTTACTTTCCTAATCTCGTCCATCACGGCCTTGATCCTTTCCTCAAACTGCCCACGGTATTTGGTGCCGGCGACCATCAGAGCAAGATCGAGAGTCACGACTTTCTTATCACGGAGAATCTCTGGTACATCACCGGCAGCAATTTCTTGGGCCAAGCCTTCAACAATCGCAGTTTTTCCGACTCCGGCTTCGCCAACCAAAACAGGATTATTCTTGGTGCGTCGGCAAAGTATCTGAATGACCCGTTCAATTTCGGGCGCACGGCCAATTACCGGATCAAGTTCTCCGCCTTGAGCCAACTTCGTCAGATCACGACCAAAAGCTTTTAGTGCGGGAGTCTTGGTCTTTCCTTCCGTGTCCTCCTCATTTTCCATTTCCATTTCATCATCATCCTCGAAATCAAAATCGTCGTCGGATTCTTCTGCTGTGAAATTTGGATCGATTTCGGCGAGAACCTCGTTGCGGGTTGTTTGGAGATCCACGCTTAAACTGGTGAGGACACGAGCCGCCATTCCTTCGCCTTCCCGAAGCAAGCCCAAAAGGATATGCTCGGTTCCGACGTAGGAGTGATTGAGTTGTTTGGCTTCCTTATTCGCAAGAGCGAGGACCTTTTTCACACGAGGAGTATACGGAATATTGGTCGTGCTCTTAACGTCTGGACCAGTTCCCACCTCTTTCTCAACTTCCATGCGGACAGACTCAAGATCTAAGCCCATGCGTTGAAGGACGCTCACGGCAACCCCTTGTCCTAGTTTAATAAGCCCCAGGAGAACATGTTCGGTCCCAATATAGTTGTGATTGAATCGGTCCGCTTCCTTGCGAGCCAATGCCAGCACCTGCTGTGCGCGTGGTGTGAAATTATTCATGAAATCTTTAAGGTGAAGTGGGTGTCTCGGTTAATTTTCTTTCCCTGTAATATCAATAGCAGGTGGTAGGGACGATTGCAACTGCTCGCGGATCATTTGAGCTCGGATTATGTCACGAGCTTCCGGTTCGAGTTTGCGCCCTGCCCTCCATTGAAGGTGAGCTGGTTGGGTCTCCATGAAAAGGCGATCACACGTCTCGACAAGGTCTGCCGGGAGCAGCTGAAGGTCAGCGCCGAGGCGGAGCATGGATAAATGATTTAGAGCCTCTTTTGAGGTAATAATGTGAGCATAAGAAAGGTTCCCCGCGGCGCGCCCTATGTGATCGCGGACCATGATCGGATCTTCACTCACCAGTTTTTTGCGGGCCTGAATCTCATATAGGGCCACATCGCCGATTACTTTTGTTAAGCGATCTAAAATTTCCCCTTCGCTTTCTCCAAGTGTCGATTGATTGGAGATTTGGTAGAGATTTCCAAGAGACTCAGTGCCTTCTCCGTACAACCCACGGACGGCGAGGCCCAATTTGTTTATACCTTTCAATACCTGTCCAATTTGATCACTTAAAACCAATCCCGGGAGATGGAGCATCGAAGAAGCCCTCATGCCAGTTCCGAGGTTGGTTGGGCAGGCGGTCAGGTAGCCAAGAGTGGGATCGATGGCAAAATCAACCACCTTCTCTAGTCGCTGATCGATGGTATGGGCAAGTTTGAAGGCTTCCCTTAATTGGAGGCTGGGGCGGATGGCTTGGATGCGAAGATGATCCTCCTCGTTAATCATCAGACTGAGGGTCTGCTTTCGGTTTACTATCGAACCACTTCCCTCGCTTCGGGCCGCTTGTTCCCGGCTAATGAGGTGGCGCTCAACAAGCACCTGTTTTTGAAGTGGCTCAAGGTCGCAAAGCTCGTGTGAAAAACCATCCTTCATTCCCGGAATAGAGGCCAACTTTGTTTGAAGACATGCGCGAACTACCTGTCTGTCCTTTTTACGAGCCCAGCCCGGAAAAGGTGCTTTCGCAAGATTGCGGGCAAGCCTAACTCGGCTTGTTAGCACGACCGAGGTTTCGGCACCATGCCCTGTCATCCAATCTGCAGGATGCTTTAGAAGTGTTGCGAATCGCATCATGGTTCGACTGGTCCCCTCTCCTTTTGTTCGATCAGACTAATCCGATCACGGACTTTGGCAGCGTCCTCGAATCGTTCTTCCGCAATAGCGCTTTCCAATTTTGAAACCAAGCTGGCGAGTTCTGATTCCAATGCCTGTTTTTTGGCCAAACCTTCGGGTAAATACCCTTTATGCACCCCCCCTTTGTGCATGGATGGGAGTCGGTCCATGATTTCGCGGGAAAAAGTCTGGTAGCAATCCGGGCATCCGAGGCGGCCGACCTTACGAAAATCTTCCAAAGTGAAGCCACAGGTGCTGCAATCCTCTTGATTTAGTTCCGCAACAGAATCAGAGATCTGAGTTTGAGGAGGTGAGTCACCCAGGAGCTCTCCCCCCATTAGAAGGCCATCCACACTGGTGATTCCTTTTTTCTGGGCACATGCTTCGCAGAGAACAAACTTTTTGAGTTTGCCGCCCATCACTTGGGTGTAAAACACCGTAGCCTTTTCTTGGCATGAGTCGCACTTCATCAACAAATCGAAGGTAACCATTCACCTAGGGATGGCTACCGAAAATTCTTCGATTCTGATCAAATTTTTTACACTCGCGAAATAGGAAGCGTGAAATCTAAAAAAATATGTTGATGGCAAACTTCGTGGATATCCTTTCTTGCCGCTAGCCAACCACCACCTAGACTCGCGTTAAGATGAAAACAGCACAATTTCTGAAAGAGATGTTCGGCCTCGAAGGCAAGACTGCCGTGGTGATCGGGGGGACCGGCGAGCTCTGCTCTTACATGGCATTAGGTCTTGCCAAGGCCGGTGCCGAAGTCGTTTTGGTGGGGCGCAACGAGGAGAAGGCCAACGAGCGTCTCAAGGTGATTGAGGAGGCCGGTGGGAAAGGCTACTTTGCATGTGCCGACGCCAGTGATCGCCAGTCGCTCAACGAGCTTCTAAATTCGGTGGTGGAACAGTCAGGTAAAGTCGATATTCTTGTAAACGGCGCCGGGATCAATTCCCCTAGCCCATTTGTGGAAATTACAGACGAGGAAGCTCTTAACATTCTCGACGTCAATTTAGTTGGAGTCATGCGCGCTTGTCAGGTTTTTGGTAACTACTTCTTGAGTCGTGATGTTCAGGCTTCTATCATAAACCTTGGTTCCATTTCTGGTCTCAATCCCCTCTCCCGCGTCTTCACCTACTCAGCTTCCAAGGCCGCTGTTCACAACCTGACGCGTAATATTGCACGGGAATGGGCGGATCGAGATATTCGGGTGAACACCCTAGTCCCGGGGTTCTTCCCTGCCGAACAGAACCGCAAGGTCTTAGATGAATCAAGGGTGGCAGAAATTCTCCGTCACACCCCTGCCTCAAGATTTGGAAATCCTCAGGAACTGATTGGCGCAACTCTGCTTCTCGCCTCCAATCAGGCTGGCGGATTTATCACGGGAACCGAAATTGTGGTCGATGGTGGCTTCAATTCCATGACCATTTAGTTGTCGATCTGGATGATTGTCTCACCTTTCCTCATGTAACGGAGAGGATCCCGGGCACGCTCTTGCAAATAATGCGGATTCTCCTTTAGGGCACGGGCTTCGGCTTTAAACTGTTGGCTGCGTATTTCAAGCCGCTCTTCCTCCAATTTTGCACCAGCCAACTCCCCTTCGATCTCGTTGAGAAGGTGATAGTGGGGAAGCGCTGGAATTGCTACAGCGACGCAGACTGCAACAACAAAGAGCCAAAATACGACCAAGGTTGGTTTTCCAAAAAATCCACGGGGTCCCTGGGAGTCTGAAAACTCCCGAGATCTGTCAATTGAAGCCCGATACCGACCGCCCATTCGCAAAAAATATCGAAAAATCGATGTTTAGGAAGTCCAAACTAAAAAAAGCCGCAGGCAAAACCCGCGGCTCTTTTCAAAATACTGACTTAGATTATTGCCTAGTGGCCGCCGTAAATGGCGTTTCCACCAAGAGCCTCCTCGATGCGGAGGAGTTGGTTGTATTTGGCAATCCGGTCCGAGCGGCTCATGGAGCCGGTCTTGATTTGTCCCGCGTTTGTAGCGACGGCGAGGTGAGCAATCGTGCTATCCTCGGTCTCGCCAGAACGGTGCGAAATGACAGAATTGTAACCATGGATCTTACCGAGTTCGATCGCATCGAATGTCTCAGTCAGGGTGCCGATCTGGTTAACCTTGATTAAAATAGAGTTGGCGACACCAAGATCGATTCCCTTTTGGAGAAAGTCTACATTTGTCACGAAAAGATCGTCACCCACAAGTTGAACCTTATCGCCGATCTTGTCAGTGAGAACCTTCCAGCCATCCCAGTCGTTTTCGTCGCAGCCGTCTTCGATAGAGTCGATTGGGTATTTAGCGCAGAGCTCAGCCAGATAGGCGGCCTGTTCGTCAGAACCCCTTTTTGCTCCGTTGTCCCCTTCGAACTTGGCGTAATCATATACTCCGTTTTCAAAGAACTCTGAAGCCGCACAATCAAGCGCATAAGTGATGTCATCACCCACCTTGTAGCCGGCTTTTTCGACAGCAAGGCTGATCGTATCGAGGGCGTCCTCAGTTCCATTAAAAGTCGGAGCGAATCCGCCCTCGTCACCGACTGCCGTGGAAAGACCGCGGTCGTGGAGAACCTTCTTAAGGTTGTGAAAAATCTCAGCACCCATTTGTATTGCTTTACTAAAGGTTTCAGCACCCACGGGGCGAATCATGAACTCCTGGAAGGCGATCGGAGCATCCGAGTGCGATCCTCCATTGATGATGTTCATCATTGGAACAGGAAGAACCTTTGCGTTAGGGCCGCCGAGATATTTGTAAAGCGGAAGCCCTGAAGCAGAAGCGGCAGCGCGAGCGACCGCAAGAGAAGTTCCGAGAAGAGCATTTGCTCCAAGATTCTTTTTGTTCGGGGTGCCATCGAGAGCCAACATGGCTTGATCGACACTGGTTTGATCGCAAGCGCAATTCCCGAGGAGAGCCGGTGTAATCTTGTCGTTAATATTGGCAACAGCGCCAAGGACGCCTTTTCCGAGATAGCGATCCTTGTCCCCGTCACGAAGCTCCCAGGCTTCGTGCTCGCCGGTGCTGGCCCCCGAAGGAACTGCAGCGCGCCCGAATGCGCCACCCTCGAGGATGACGTCAACTTCAACAGTGGGATTACCCCGCGAATCGATGATTTCGCGGCCTTTGATCGACTGAATAGTGGTGTTCGACATGAGTATGTTTGGAGAGTTGTGTTTTTAAAAGTGAGGCTAAATTGCTTCGATGGTTTTGATTGTCACCGTAATGAGCTCCTCTGTGTCGGTATCTCTTATCTCAGCAGTGTCTCCCACGGCCTTTCCAAGCAGCACTTGGCCAATTACCGAAAGATATGAAACAATGTTCTTCTCAGGGTCACCGTCCCAGGCTCCTAACATTGTCATGGAACGCTCACCGCCATCTTCAATGGCAACCTTGATCTTGGTGCCAATATTGATTGCTGTAGTATCAGCTCCCTTAAAGTCGGTGGGACGGGCCCGCTCGAGATCCTTCTCGAACTCGTTTTTGCGGGAGTTTAGAACACCCTGCATTTGTTTGGCTGCGTGATATTCGAAGTTCTCGCGTAAATCGCCGTGCGCACGCGCGACAGAAATTTCCTTCACGTTGGCAGGGATTTTCTTGTTCACTAACTCCTCATACTCAGCCTTGCGGCGGTCGAGGCTTTCAAAGGAGACGAGAAGAATGTCTTCACCCTTCGACTGGTTTTCGCCAGAGACCATTTCTTGGGTTTCTGGGACTTTTTTAATGACGCGTGCCATCAGGGATTTTCGATCAAGATCCGGGAATGCGGGACTTGCAAGAAGCTTGCGCGCAAAGTTCCGAACATCGTTTAATTCCATCCCATCAAGAATATCTGCGATGAGCTCCTTGTCATCGAGAAGAAGGTTTCCAAGACGACCGCTTCGTCGAGGACCGTCATCGAGAGAGTCCTGCTCGAGAACAGTGAGGATTACTGAACCAACAGAGCCATCGAAAACTTCTTCGGCCGACTTTTTACGTTCGCGGCAAATCCAAGCCAGTGAATCCGGCCCCAGAGCGTGGCGAGAAAGCGCGACCTTAATATGGTCGTTGAGTGCTTTGGTTTCATCCTGCTCAGCTAGGAGCTTTGCGATCTCAGAAACACCCCGAGAGCTGATTTTCCCGAATACTGAGAGGACTTTGACTACCCAGTCGTCCCCAAACGCTGGAGGAAAGGCTTCAAGAATGCGCTTGAGGCGAGCCGCAGCGACTTGATTGAGGTCTTCGGAAAGGTTTCCGTCGGCTACTTGGAGGACTTCGGCAAGCTTTGGAGCATCAGCTGAGATGGCTTCTTCTTGCTTGGTTTCTTGAGCGATTTCGTTGCGCAGAGCAATTAACTCAAGGGATTGCGCAGGAGCAAGTTTCATCAACTTCAAGGCTGCGTCATTTACGATGTCGAATGCCCGGGCGAGCAAGCCTTCGGTAGCAGCAACAAGCGGGGCTTCACGCTGGATGGCTTCAAGAGCTTTGACCCGTGCCTTGGGTGAGCGCGCCTGATCTAAATCATCAACCAGCGCCACTCCGGGGCCGGTAGATTCGTCGCGAAGAACCAGCGGGTCGGTCCGCTTGGTCGGAACAGAAACACGCTTGCTATCACGAAGCGCCTTTTTTGTCTTTTCCCACCATTTTTTATAGCCGGGTTCCTCGACAACGCTTCCACACAATTCGGCGTCAAGTTGATCCATGGTCATATTACCGCCCCTTGTCTCAATCGTGCGGGCGACAAGCTCAACGGGATCTTTTTCCGCCAATTCCTTGAGTTCATCAAGTTGGCTAACCTTTTGAGCGCGGACGTCATTGGCTTCGACTGCCTCGGTCTTCTCGAGGGCAAGCTTGAGCCCCATGACCTTTCCCTTTTCCTTTTCGAAATCAATGGTGACTTTGCCATTGAAAAGATCCCACTCGGTCACCACTCCTCCACCAAAGCCCTTGTGAATCCGGTACGATCCGGGAGCAATTTTAGAGAGTCTCTCACCAACGGCCTCGGTAATTCGGCCCGCTTCCACTAACTTCGCGACATCAGGATGCATGTCGCGACACTGAAAGGGAGCAGCACCAATAGCAAGGACGGAAGCAAAAAACGTTTACACTAGTCTCCAAAGAGATGGCGTCAATGTCATTCGTTAGAACTTTTCCCTCTAATACTCGGGATGAACCTAACACGCTGTTCAGTGTTCTTATTGCCTTTATTTTGATTCCGCTGAAGGGTTTGCTTAAGGATCATAAAAGCCCCAATCCACATTCTTGGGAGCTTTTCACCAAAATCATCATTCCCGACAAGTGCAGACAAAATTACCACGTCCTCTTCAGTCACCTTGAGTCGCCACACGCCTTCTTCTGACTCCAGGCTAATGGTCTGACCATCCATGGTGAGACGTGCAATTTGCTCTCGCTTGGCAAGTCTCCGTGGCTTGTCAGCATCTTCGTTCTCGATCACCATATTGACCGGCATTACGTGTGGCCTGTGTCGGGACCCCAATACTAGGTCAAGCTTCCTGAGCTTACCTTCCCGGAAATATTTTACTGATACCGTGTCCCCAGCTTTTTTTTCGCGAAGCAGAACGACCATTTGTCCCATATTCACGAGAATTTGGTCGTCAAATTTCCACCAAAGATCTCCGTTTCTACCTCCAGCCTTCGCCAACGGCCCATTTGCGACCATTTCGGTTGCTCGGAATCCCACCCCGGATTTTAAACGTGAAGCCATGCGATCCTCTGCGGTCAGTGACTTGAACGAAACTCCAATCCAAGGAAGATCGCCCCCCTGAGCAAACAGAGTCAGGAAAGCAAATGCGAGGATAAGTGGGGGTTTCATTCGATAATTGGCTTAAAAATCGTTCTTTGGAGCATCGACAACGTGATGGTCCTTAGTTTCAACAGTGACGACCACCCCACTTTCCTTGTGTTGGACAACCTCCTTGGTCACCTCAAGTTCTCTTGATATCTCTCTAATTTCTCCAGATTTCGTTATATAAACATTGGGAGATTCCTCGGTCGAAACCCATGCCTCGTAATCGAGATGTTCGAAAGCAGCGATATTGTCCGACTCGAGAGATTGATCTCCAGAAACGACGGGTAAGGAGGTTCTGGCGCTTCCGAAATACCATCCACCGCTGATCCCGACACTCAGTGCTACAGCGGCAGCGGCGGCAGTTCCAATCCAGTTTTTGTTGACCGAGTCAGGGATTATCACGGAAGATTCACGCTCATCCACCAATTGATCAATCAACTGATGGCAGCTCTTCCTCCCTTCGTCGCTTAAACCACGAGGAACCAAGGCTTCGAGCTCCAATTCAAGATCTTTCAATGCGTTATCCATTTTCGATATTTCGAAGGTGTTTGAGTTTTTTTTGCAGTTGCTCCAGTGCGTAGCGATATCGCGAGGCGGCAGTATTGTGGGGAATATTAAGAAGTTCTCCAATCTCGGCAAAGGTGAGGCCTCCCCAAATCTTTAGGGTAAGAACTTCTCGAAGCTTACCCGGCAAACCTTCAACTTCCTTCCGAAGCAATTCAGCCTCTTCTGTCTTCTCAAGAGTAGGGTCGAGCCAATGATCCTCGCCGGATTGGAATTGAATGATTTTCTTATCTCTTTTCTCCCTACGCCCCTTACTTCGGCCATGATCAAGACCGAGGTAGCGCATCACCGAGAAGGCAAGCGGAAGGTCAGGTGGGCGGTATCCCCTCTCCTCCTGATAACCCCAGAGCTTAATAAGAGCGTCCTGTAAGAGGTCTTCAGCTTCTTGGGTGCTATTACAACGAGCCCGAGCGTAGGCGAGAAGGCGGGGTGCACTCTCATCGAGCCATTCCCGCCATGCTTCACCTAAACTGATCTTGCGGCTTGCCATTCTTACACTTAGGAAAATGCCCTAAGGTAGCCGATTTGTCTCAAAAAAAATCAACTCTGTGGAAAAGATGGTGCGCGAGGGGGGAGTCGAACCCCCACGTCCGCAATGGACACCAGATCCTTAGTCTGGCGCGTCTACCAATTCCGCCACCCGCGCTAAGCA
>JBDNAG010000028.1:0-4194 GCA_039768565.1 Akkermansiaceae bacterium
AGATTCCTTGGAGAGCTTGAGGAAGAGCTTGATCGTTTCGTTGTCGCCAAAGAGTCGAAGCCCCTCGGCTGCGGCCTGGCGCTTGGCGGGGGATTTGGTGAAGGCGGAGATCAGTTTTTCGCGGGTGGTGGCGAGTTTCCAAAGGCCGGAGAGTTTGGCAGCGCTGGCGAAGATTGCGGGCTCTTCCGAATCAAGGAAGGAGAGGAGTTGCTCTTGTCCAGACTTGGGTTGGATTTTGCGGATTTGCGCGGCGGTGACGAGTTGCGCAAGAATGGCTGGTTCTTTAGGAGCCAATTTGAGGAGACGGCTAAGGTCGCTTGCCGAGCCGACTTGTGAGATCACCGAGATGGCGTCTTTGCGCTCGGTCGGGGTGAGGGTCCCATTGTCGATACTGGCGAAGATTGATTCAAGCGAGAGAGTCTTCCCTAGGGCTTTCATCGCAAAGATGAGGTGGGGAAGCTTGTCGCCAAAGACGGGCTTTCCAGCTTCAAACCTTGGGGCCCAATGTTCCTGATGCTCGCGGACGATGGACCAGAGCGCGAAGTCCATGGTCTTGTCGACGGGGTGATCGAGCGCTTGAAGCGCGGTGGGGACGGAGTCAGAACCAGGCCTTTGAGCGAGGCAACTGACTGCCCAGAGCCGGACGCGGCCGTTTTGGTCGTTGATGGCCTTCTTGATGATGTTAGCGACGCCGGGGACTTCGGCATGGCGATGATAGATGACCCGAAGAGCGGCGGCCCGGTAGCGAGGATCTTCGGACGCGAGGAGGGTTTTGATGAGGTCGACCGGTGTGTGGTTGAGAGCTTGGTAAGTCCACATGATTTGCATACGCGCAAAGTCTTCGGAGAGCCGTCCTTTCCAGCTGTCGAGGGTTGCGAGAACTTCATCGCGATTGCGGGTGCGCAGTTCGCTGCGGGCCTGCTCGCGATGGACGCGCTCTTTCGAAAGGAGGTGGACCACGAGGTCTTGGATGGAAGATTGGGTGAAGTCTTTCTTTTCGATAAGGGGCTGGTCTTTGAAGGTGACCCGCCAGATGCGTCCGCGAGAGTGGTCGCGGCGTTCGTCACGGAAGTCGACTTCGCCGTGCTGAATGATGGGGTTGTACCAGTCGGCAATATAAAGTGCACCGTCGGGTCCCATTTTCACATCGATGGGTCGGAAGGCGCGGTGGGAAGAACTCAGGAAGTCATCGATGCGGGTCGATTTGTAAGAGGATCCTTCGGGAGTGAGTTTGTAGGCGTTAATGCGATGGCCACGGAAGTCGGGCGCGATGAGGACGTCACGATATTTTTCCGGAATGTGGGAGCCGGAGAGAATCTCGAGGCCGCAAAGTTTGGGCTGTCCGGGGTTGAGGCCGTCAACGATCCGCTTGGCGCCAGGCGAGGTTCGGAAGACGGAGCGGGGGAAGATGTCGTTGATTCCGTGACCACCGGCGCCATCGGTGGCAAAGGTCTGGCCGTGTTCGTCGAAGATAAATCCCCAGGGATTGATGAGGCCCTTGGAGAGGATTTCCGCGCGTTGGGTTTCGGGGCGGAAGTGCCAAACACCACCTCCCATGAGCCGGCGCACGCCATAAGGAGTTTCGAGGTGGCTGTGGATGTAAATTGACTGCAGGAAGTAGAGCATGCCATCGGGGCCTTGCTCGAAGGTGTGGACGAGGTGGTGGGTGTCCTCGGTTCCAAAGCCGGAGAGGACGACGCGACGGTGGTCGGCTTTGCCATCGCCATCAGTGTCCTTGAGGAAAATGATCTCGGTGGAGTTTGCGACATAGGCTCCGCCATCGGCCGGGAGGACGGCGGTGGGAATGTGGAGGTCATCGGCAAAAACGGTGCGTTTGTCGGCGACGCCGTCACCATTCGTGTCTTCCAGAATGAGGACCTTGTCGTTCTCCTCGGCTCCGGGGACGATGTGGGGATACATTCCGCTCGAGACGAGCCAGAGGCGGCCCTGGGAATCAAAGTTCATTTGGACCGGCTTCGCGATCATGGGGTCGGAAGCCACCAGCTGGATCTCCATGCCATCCGGAAGGTTGAAGGCGGCGGCTTGTTTGTCCGGATCGGGGTCGGGGATGTCTTTAAGGCCGCGTTGGCCGAAAGCGGAAAGGGTCGTGAGTGAGACCGTGAAGAGGAGTCGGGTGATCATTTCTACTTGAGGGAAAGAGTGGTTTTCTTGAGGGCTTCGATTTCCTTTTCGGCATCGGCGATAAGTGGATCAAACATAGGGAGCTCTTTGACGTTGTTGCCTTGCTCGTGTTTGCGGAAGAGACGGAGATAGGTTT
Source organism: Akkermansiaceae bacterium (assembly GCA_039768565.1). Taxonomy (GTDB): domain Bacteria; phylum Verrucomicrobiota; class Verrucomicrobiia; order Verrucomicrobiales; family Akkermansiaceae; genus SW10. The sequence continues at coordinate 2,279 of JBDNAG010000028.1, forward strand.
CGTTGGAGGGGCGCCAGCGGAAGAAGAAAAGCTTGTTTTTGGCGATGGTTGCTTCGCGCATCTTGTGGGCATGTTCGCTTTGAAGTTGATTGCCGGTGGCGAGAGTGAGACCGAGAGCTTTCACAAATTTTGGAGCGGCGGTTTGGTAGCCTTCATTGGTGAAGTGGAGGCCATTGTCGGTGAGGCCCTTGCTGTTTCCAAGAGTGGTGAAGAAGTCTGCGAATTGGAGTTGGTGTTTTTTTGCAAACTCTCCGAGAGCCTTCGAATAAAGTGCGAGTCGCTTGTTGTGCTCTGCCATGTCCGGTAAGGGAGCTCCGAGTGATTCGGCAGGTGGTGGCGAGACGATGACAATCTCACGCGGGCTCGCGGATGATTTCACCATGGCGAGGAGGGCTTTATATCCAGTGAGAAATCCGGGGAGCCCTTGTTCTCCGTCAAAGGCTGCAACAGCTCCATAGCAAATGATGACAACGTTAGGCTTAAGTTCGGTGAGGTCGGACTTGAGGCGGTCGAATCCTTCCTTGGGTGGACCGAAGTAACTTCGCGCTGTGCCGAAAACGGTATCACCGCTCCAGCCCAGGTTGCGGAATTTCAGGTTGTTTCTGCCAGCCGAAAGATTGACCGCAGTCTCAAGCTGACCATATTTTTGAGCTCGCTCGATGACGGTGTTTCCAAGGAAAACGACAGTATCGTTGTCTTCCAAGGTGACCCCTGAGGCCGGAAGGATAATAGATAAAAGGGAGAGCCAGAACTTCTTCATAGATTATGAGGACTATCTACGTTCTCGCAGAACGCAGCTTGTCAGGGAATCGTCTAACGATTTGCTTTATTTTGCGGCTGAAATTCTCCCATTCATAGCTCGGTATTACCGTCGGTAAAGTTTGCTGGAAATTGACCTGACCCCGTTGCAGCGGATGCGGAGACGGGGCTACCCAAAGAGATATTGGTCTGGGCCAGAGCTGACTTACACAACAAGAGGACGGCCAAGAGCAAAGCGAATTTAAAATTCATTTGGAATGATGGGCCAATTAGAAAATCGGGACACACATGTAACATGAAAATGCTCTCAACTCTAGCTTGGCGTAGAGCATTTGTGATGGGAGGGATCATGCATCCTAGAATGAAAGCTCTTCCGTATGATGGTAAGTTGATGAATCACAACCTTGGCCACCAAAACTAGTACAAGATGAAACTCGTCGCGGTGGATGAGGGGCGCGAATTTCCAGCCTTCTATCTCCGGAGAGTGGGGCTCAAATGGAATACTCGATTTCGCCCAAGCTCTTGTGGTCGCGATTCAATTTTCCGCAGACCAGCTCGCAAAGGTCGAATACGAGTTTGTCTTCCACACGATAGTAGACACGAACCCCGTCTTTGTTTCGCTCAAGTAGGCCAGCTTGTTTGAGCATTTTGAGGCTTTTCGATACTGAAGCCTGTCCTTGCCCTGTAATTTCAACAAGTTCACTGACGGTCTTTTGGCCTTCCTTGAGCTCTTGAAGAAGTGCGAGCCGTCCTCTGTCACTCAGGACTTTGAAGACTCCTGCAAGTTTCTCGAGGGCCTCTTCGCCCAGCTTTTTATTGATAGACATCTTGAATTGATGAAGCGTTAAGTCTGGCTAACTAGCTTTCTTTCAGCGAAACCTTACTATATCCTTGCCCGCTGATCAATAGGATGATTTGGGAAAAATAAGAGGGTGCCTGTCGTGGGAACAACGTGAATTGATCTAGGAATTGGCTCGAAAATTCGATCTTACCGCAAAGGGGGTATGTGGCGACAACGACTTCCGAAAATGACTGAGTCTTATGATTAGCTGGAGGTGAAAGTGAAGGAGCTGCCAAAAGGGCTTAAGGTGACGATTACCGCAGGCTCCCTGATTGCGCTTGGCTCGGTTATGGTGGCGTTTAATCCTTTTGCCTGC
>JBDNAG010000180.1:0-16766 GCA_039768565.1 Akkermansiaceae bacterium
CGAATCGTTGCTGCAACAGCTGCCGTGTTAACAAGCAATTCGAGTGCGAGCGCGCGTCCTGTGCCGTCAGACTTGGGGACAAGCTGCTGGGATACAACGCCTCGGAGTGATTCTGAAACCATGATTCGGATTTGATCACGCTGCTCAACGGGGAACACGTCGAGTACCCGGTCAAGGGTTCGCGGAGCGTTACCGGTGTGCAGTGTTGCGAGAACGAGGTGACCGGTCTCCGCTGCGGTGAGTGCGAGCTGAATGGTTTCGAGGTTTCGCATTTCACCAACCATGATGATATCCGGATCTTCTCGAAGAGCACCCCGCAAAGCTCGAGGGAATGACTCGGTGTGTGCTCCAACTTCGCGCTGGTTCACGTGACATCCTCGTGATTCGAAAACATATTCGATAGGATCCTCGAGGGTGAGGATGTGGTCCTCGCGGTCCTTGTTAATGAAATCAACAAGCGCCGCCATCGTGGTGGATTTACCGGAACCCACCGAGCCGGTGATTAGAATCAATCCGTTTTGATAACGGGTGAGAGGCTTAATATGTTTGATGGGCAGACCAAGGTCTTCCATCGTCCTGATTGTAGTTGAGATAATTCGGAAGACGATTTCATATCCGAGACGTTGCTTCACCACTGATGCTCGAAATCGGCCGAAGCTGTTTTGGTATGCAAAATCAACGTCGCCGACTTCCTGGAGCCGGGCCCAGTTTTTTTCATCAAGGAAAGAACGAGCGAGTCTTTCAGTATCATCGGCCGTGAGTGGCGCGTGGGTGTCCCAAATGGGTGAAAGGGTCCCGAACCTCCGCCAAGCAGGGGGATAGCCGGTAGGAAGGTGGACATCGGAACAATCGTATTCGATTCCGATCTGGAGATACTCGTCAACGTGGGCGAGGACTTCGTGGTCTGACATGGATAGTGTGTGTGATTAAAAGAGAGAAAGGAAGAGAGTGTGCGTGAAGAGAAATCACTTTTGGGGCGGGCCGCCAAGCATGGAATTCTCCCGTTCCGGGTCTAAATGCGCTTCGGCGTATGCCCGCGCGTAATTTAGGGCCATCGTGGTCAGTGCTGGGCGTGCCAGATTGAATGCGACCTTACCCGTGCGGAAAAGAAGGCCCCGTTTTTTTGGAGCCCCTTTATAAATCACCTTTTTGCTCCGAAGGACTCTCATCCCGAGAAAAGTAGTTCCGGCTGCCGCTGCAGCCCAACGCTTTGGGTGCTTTTTGACCGACAGCCGAAGTTGGTGCACAAGATCAAGTCTCTTCCGGAGGTCTTGGTAACGGTGGCTGATATTACCACGCTGTTGATCCAATTCTTTGACTAGGGCTTCTTTTCTTCCCTGCTCCATTGCTGGTCTTTTTTGAATTCGTTTCGAGTATATTCGAAAATTGGTGTGTCTCGGCCTGATTTCTTTCCCTTTTTAATGAGGAATGTCCCAATTACCAAGTGTAGAAGGGCGATGGTAAAGGCGGCCCCAGTCCAATTCGCCAAGGAAAAAGAAGAACCTTCAAGAAAGAAGCCGAGCAAGCCGATTAAGCCGAGCAAAAGGACTAGATACCCAGTGGCAAGGCATATGATACCCGCAACCGTTAAGCCGAATTTTCGACCGTAAATTTTCGCTGCTTCCCGAGCTTCGATCGCAAAAAGTTCTCCCCGGACGCGGGCATGGGTCGAGGCCTCGTCGATGAACGCCCCAAGCTCTTCCTTCAGACCTGAAGAACTTTCGTCAGATGAAGGTTTTTTTCGGCCAAACCCCATGGTTGTGAGCTTATCGGCGGATCAGGAGTCCGATGACAAATCCCGCACCTGCAGCAGCAAGAACCGCCTTGGTTGGATTTTCGCGAACATAATCTTCCATGGTGACATGAAGCTCGCGTGCTTTTTCGCGGGTATCCTCCCACTGATCAGTGGCAGCCCCCCTAAGGTGACTGGCGGTTTCCCCTGCGCCTTCGCGGATTACTCCGATTTTTTCGCTCGCGACTGATTTGAGGTCGCTGGCCTTGCCGCCTGCGAAATCGCGGAGTTGGGCTGCTTTCTGTGATGCCGCTTCCTTGAGTGCGAGGGCTTTTTGTTCGGTTTTGGAAGGCTTATGCTCGGGTGTTTTCCCTTCAGCTGCGGCGCGGAGATCGTCGGCTGCCGAACCAGCATCAGGGGTATCTGCAAATGCGTCTGTCATCGTGATGCAACTTTCACCCCGATCGCTTGTGATGACAAGAGATTCCTCCTTTATCAGGGGGGATTAAAGTGCTCGTTGCTTACAAAAGGATTGATGATCGGTGGATCTGAGCCCGGATTTGGCCACCTCCGTCGAAATTGGAATTTTTCAAGGAACTCTGCAGCTCAAAGATCTAGGATTTGTAATATCTGCTCGTGAACTTCAGCAGGACTCTTTCCGGCATCAATACGGTGAACAAAATCATCTTCCAGTGACGCAAAGACATCGTGACATTGTTGCAGGGCATCACGTTCTTCAAATTCATTGGCCAAGCCGTCGCGGACTCCAATTCTGGAAAGAGCGGCATCAAGATCAAGTTCGAGCACAAAAACGAGATCAGGAAGAGGTGCGAATTCCTCGTTGATTCGGCGAATTTCCGCCGGGTCGAATCCTCGAATGCCTTGGTAAGCCATTGTCGAGAAAAAGTAGCGGTCGAGTATAACGAAAGCGCCACGTGCCAAGCCAGGCTTAATAAGGTTCTCAACATGCTCCCGGCGGTCGAGATGAAAAAGATCAAGCTCCTCCTTGGCAGAAAGGCGACCAGTTTCGGCGGATTGCCGAAGGCGGGTTCCGTGTGGGCCGTCAGTTGGTTCCTTTGAGACAATAACCTCGCGACCCTTCGCCCTGAGTGCTTCGGCGAGCAGCTTGACCTGGGTGGACTTGCCGGTGCCGTCGATTCCCTCAAGGACAATAAACATGGAAGAAAGAAGTGGCACGCCCAGCAGGACTTGAACCTGCAACCCCCGCATTAGAAGTGCGATGCTCTATCCAGTTGAGCTATGGGCGCTTGATGCCGAGGTTTCTAGCGAGAGCTTTTGCGACAGACAAGGTTGATGAGTCGCAGGGAGGCAATTTTTTTGCAACCTCCGCAAAATCAGGGATTCGGAGACGTTCCTGATCAATTTGAACTTGATCGCGGGGGAACTCTGGCGATGGGAGTGCGATTTCGGCTAAATGAAAGCAGGCCCACGCCCGCCAGCTTCGAAGATTAGCGTGATTTCCGGACATGCGGGACGCCAAATGTTGGAAGTGGCGGATGGGGTTTCCGATGAAAAGATCATTTTTTCGGTGGGCAAGATACCAAACGAGCGCCGGGTATGGGGCTGGTTGATCAGGGACCATTGAGGCCTTGTTTAGTTGGAGAATCGCTTGTGCTGGTTTTCGCTGAAGCCAAAGGGATTGGGACAATTCCAGACAGGCCTGATGAAACACTGATCCCGGCTTATTTCGATGCTGGCGGGTGTGATTGGGGCCCAGATTGGGTGGGGTCTCCGGGAGATGGGGATTTAGCACGCCTTCGATTTAATGTTTCCCGAACCGCGGTGGCGAGTCACAATCCAACCAGATAGTCATGGTTGAAACTTGGCAACAGATAGCGCTCGGCGTTTTGGTCCTTCTCGTATTCATAAGCTTTATTAAGGAGTGGGTTGCTCCTGAAGTGGTCGCTCTGGGTGCATTGGTGACCTGCGTTATAATCGGAGTGTTGCCAATTGCTGTTCCAGCTCCCGCGCCGGGGCTGGAAGGTGAGGCGCTTGCAAATGCACTCCGAAAGTTCAATGCGGATGCCTTACGGGTTTTTGCTCATCCCGCTCCGATTACGGTGGCTTGCATGTTTGTGCTGAGTGCGGCTTTAGAGAGAACCGGGGTGATCGAAGTCTTGGGTCACTGGTTTGAACGAACTGCGGGAAAGAGCCCGACCCGGATGCTGGTTGTGATGATCGTGATTGTGGCCGGGCTTTCCGGCTTCATGAACAACACACCTGTCGTGGTGGTTTTTCTCCCCATTGTGCTGGGGATTTGTCGTCGGAAGGACTGGACTGCTTCAAAGTATCTCATTCCGCTATCTTACGCCGCGATTGTGGGGGGGACGATCACCATCATCGGAACATCCACCAATCTGGTTGCGTCTGGGATCGCGGCGTCTTACAGCCCGGACTACGCTTTTGGGTTCTTCGATGTCACACCCCTCGGGATCGTATTCGTGGTGGTAACCTTCGTCTATCTTCTCACGATTGGAAAAAAGCTCCTTCCTGACCGGGTGACCTTGGCTGCTATGATAGACAGCAAGGATTCACGTGAATTTATTACACGGGCTTTTGTTTCCAAAGAATCACCTTTGATTGGTCAAAACTTCCTGGAATCAACCCTGAAAAAGATGAAAAAAGCTCGAGTGATCGATGTTGTGCGCGATGGAAACCGCGTTCAGGCGGGCTTAAACAAGGTGATATTTGAAGAAGGGGACGAGATTGTAATAAAGGGGCGATTGGGGGATTTGATGGGGCTGTCGAAAAAAGACGGCATTACGCAAGATACCCCGGATCAACTGGGACTTGAGGATGTTAGGACCGAGTCTGCGGTTATGATGGAAGGAATTATTGGTCCGGATTCCAACTTGGCTGGGAAAAGCCTAAAGGAGCTCAATTTCCGCCAGAAATTCGGCGTAATTATTGTCGCGGTGCACCGACGGGGGCGAAATCTGCAGGAACGATTCGAGGATGTGAAGCTAGCTTTTGGAGATACGCTTTTGGTTCAAGGCCCGGCCCGAAGAATGCAGCAGCTTTTTGACCTGAAGGACTTCGTGAACCTCAGCGAGCCCAAGGAAAGTGCCATCCGTTCAAAAAAGGCCCCTTTGGCGATCGCAGCCATTCTAGCCTTTATGGTTGTGGGGCTCCTTTCCGGGATCAATGTCATTCCTGTAATTCCGATTGTGCAGGTTGCTCTATGTGCCGCTGTTTTTGTTCTTTTGACTGGCTGTATTGACCCATCGGAGGCTTACCAGTCGATCGAATGGAAGGTTCTGTTTCTCATCATAGGTATGCTGGCGCTCGGCCAGGCGCTCCAATATTCGGGGGTCGCGGATATTTTAGCACTCAAAGTAGTCGACGCTACACGGGAAATGGATCCCCGGATATTGATTGCGCTCTTTTATCTCCTGGCAGCTATCTTGACCGAGATGGTGAGCAATAACGCGGTCGCAGCTTTACTAACTCCGCTGGGAATCATCGTTGGGCTTCGGCTGGGTGTGGATCCAAAGCCTTTCATTGTGGCTGTTATGTTTGGGTCTTCGGCCAGTTTTGCGACTCCAATTGGCTATCAAACGAACACATTCGTTTACGGTGCGGGAGGCTATAAATTCGGGGATTTCTTCCGTGCTGGATTCCCTCTGGCCGTGATTCTTTGGATTGTGGCATCCGTTCTCATTCCAATCATTTGGCCCTTGTGAAAAATTCCACCCGACATCCATTGACCAAGTGGCCGGGTGGGAGTAAGCAAAGAGCGTCTATGAAAGCTCCAATCACTGTTTCGGTCACAGGTGCCGCCGGTCAAATCGGCTACGCTCTTCTCACTCGTATCGCTTCTGGCTCGATGTTCGGGCCGGATCAACCGGTGAATCTCCGCTTGATCGAGATCGAGCCTGCCATGGGTGCACTCGAAGGCACTGTGATGGAGCTCGATGACTGCGCGTTTCCTCTTCTGAATGAGATCGTTCCAACTTGTGATCTCGCCGAGGGCTTCAGTGGCACAAATTGGGCGCTTCTTGTGGGTTCCGTTCCTCGTAAGGCGGGTATGGAGCGCAATGACCTTCTTGGTATCAACGGTAAAATCTTCACTGGACAAGGGCAGGCGATTGCAGCTAACGCATCTCCCAACGTCCGGACTCTTGTGGTCGGGAACCCTTGCAACACCAATTGCCTCATCGCGATGAACAATGCGGCCGGACTTCCCAAGGAGCAGTTCTTCGCAATGACCCGTCTCGACGAAAATCGTGCCAAAAGCCAACTCGCGGCTAGGGCTGGAGTTCACAACAGCGATATCAGCAATCTTTGCATCTGGGGAAACCACTCCGCCACCCAGTATCCGGATTTTACCAATGCTAAGATCAAGGGTAAAGCCGTCACTGAGGTCATCACCGACCGCGAATGGCTTGAGGGAGAGTTTATCTCGACTGTTCAGCAACGCGGAGCAGCCATCATTAAAGCCCGCGGGGCCAGCTCGGCTGCTTCTGCTGCGAATGGCGTGGTTGACACCGTTCGCTCTCTTACCACTCCGACTCCTGAGGGTGATTGGACTAGCGTGGCTGTGTGCTCGGACGGATCGTATGGTATCCCAGAAGGTCTAATCGCCTCCATGCCCATCCGGACTGACGGTTCAACTTGGGAGGTTGTCCAGGGGGTCGAACTGGACGAATTCTCTCGTGCCAAGGTCGATGCGTCGGTGGCCGAACTCGCCAGCGAGCGCGAGGCGGTTGCGGATCTCATTCCTTCCTAAATTCTTTACTTCAGATGACATCACCATTGGTCATTGCTGGTCGTGAGTTCAACTCTCGATTGATGCTGGGCACGGGGAAATTCCCGTCCAACGAACTGATGAGTGATGCCCTGGCTTCTTCCGGGACAGAGATCGTCACAGTTGCTCTAAGGAGAGCTGATCTAAGCGGTCAATCCGATCCCTTCGCTAATATTCTCGATTTTATTGATTCTGAGAAATACCTGCTTCTGCCAAATACAAGTGGAGCGATGGATGCTGAAGAAGCTGTCCGCCTTGCTCGATTGGCGGTAGCCGCTGGCCTCCCGAAATGGGTCAAACTCGAAATCCACCCTGACCCAACCTACTTGTTGCCAGATCCTATCGAGACTTTGAAAGCCGCTGAGATTTTGGTGAAGGATGGTTTTACCGTTCTTCCTTATATTAATGCCGATCCGGTTCTGGCAAAACGATTGCAAGAAGTTGGAACGGCAACCGTGATGCCTCTTGGTGCTCCCATTGGAACTAATAAAGGAATTGCAACAAGAGATCAGATTCGAATTATAATCGATCAGGCTCAGGTTCCTGTTGTCGTTGATGCTGGAATCGGCGCCCCCAGTCATGCCGCTGAAGCGATGGAACTGGGGGCTGATGCTGTTCTCGTTAACACCGCGATTGCGATAGCTTCGGATCCGTGCCGGATGGGGCGAGCCTTTAAACAGGCAGTGGAAGCGGGGAGAGATGCCTTCGAAATGGGGCTGCCCGACACCATGGAGGAGGCCTCTGCAACCAGCCCATTGACCGGTTTTCTAACCAGTTCCTAGTCTTAAGGGAATCCGTTGGAGGAATGTGGCGCTTACGATCGTGCGGGATCACTCTTCAGGCCTTTGTTTTATAAGGTTTTTACTATCGAAAATTGGAAAGTTTCGTATCGTAACCGTGCGGGAGGTTAGGACATAGCCGCTCATTGAATCAACATTATGCCCGACGAGACAAAAAAGCTGCAAGCAACCCGCATTCTGATGACTGCAGCAGCTGTCGTAATTTTGATCGCCGGGCTCAAATTGGGGCAATCGTTTTTCGTTCCGGTTTTACTGGCGGGATTCGTCGCGACCGTCTCATTTCCAATTACTTCCTGGCTCCGGAAACGTCGTGTGCCCAGACCGATCGCAGTTCTTCTGACTGTATTGGTTGATTTCGCATTTCTGACCGGCGTTGTGGTTATCGTCATCACCTTGACTGGAGATCTGGAGTCGAAATGGCAGGATAAATATTATCCAGCCATGAACTCCAAAATCGAGGAGGTGAAAGGGACTGCCGTATTAGCCCTTCAAAATTTGAAGGTTCCCGATGCGCAAAAGACCGTCGATAACTATGCGGCAATTGAAATTCCTGCTCAGATTGGAAAAAATGTCGACCCGTTTGATCTTGGCAAAAATGTGGCAGTCGGTGTTCTTGGTTTTCTTGGGACGACTCTCTTGATATTGATTCTCACAGTTTTCATGCTCAGCGAGGCGCGTATGTTTGGGCGTAGGGTCAATGCCATTTTAGAAGCTCGTGGCCCCAATTTAGACCGTCTTATGGACTCTACTGCCGATATTCAGCGATATTTGGCGATGAAGACTGTCGTTAGCCTTGCTACGGGTGTGCTAGCGGGATTTCTCTGCTGGGCGGCCGGCTTGGATTTTTACATTTTATGGGGTATTCTAGCCTTCGTCTTGAATTTCATCCCGGTTCTTGGTTCCATCATTGCCGGGATACCTCCATTTATTCTGGCGTTTTTGGTGGATGGTGGCCCCAGTGCAATCGCGGTGGGTGTTGGGTATATCTCAATCAATATATTCCTTGGTAACTTTCTCGAACCGATGCTGATGGGGCGTCGCTTTGGGCTTTCAACCTTGGTGGTGATTATTTCAGTTCTCTTCTGGGGGTTTGTTTGGGGCCCTGTTGGAATGTTTCTCGCTGTTCCATTGACGATGGTTCTCAAAGTGATGCTTGATAACTCGGGTGAGCTTCGTTGGATCGCTGTTGCGATCACAAAGGAGAAGCCCAACTCAATTCTGGATCTCCACGAGATTGACACGGTGATGGGTAGCTTGCCTCCACGGGACCAAGTCAATTTGTCAGGAGTAACGACTGGGAAACGGAGTTAGGTTCGGATGGTTGCCTTCCCGCATTGATGCGCTAGGATCTGCACGTGCGGAAAACCGGGGTCCAAAAGTTGGCGTTTTTATCGATCTTACTTCTGATCGTTTTGATTTTTGCAGGTGCGATCGTTCGCGTCACAGGTTCTGGACTAGGGTGTCCGGATTGGCCCACGTGTTGGGGGGCGTTGATTCCGCCAACAAGCATCGAACGAGTCGATAAGGACTATCTGGAGGAGAAATTGCCTAAGTTCAAGAAGTCCGCAAAGCGGTTTGGGCAGGATCCCGATGAAATCACGGTTGAGAAGCTTCTTGAGGAATATGATCCGTTACAGACTTGGATTGAATTCACAAACCGTTTGCTCGCCTTACCGGTTTTACTGGCCAATTTTTTACTTATGCTCGCCTGCTTGAGAAGTCGGATCATGTTAAAGCAGGGGATCATTGCGTTTGCGCTCGTAATCATCAGCGCTTTGACCGGGATTGTGGTAATTGCCAGTGGACTGAGATCCGGAGTGGTAACGATTCACATGGCTTTGGCTTTCCTTCAGCTTTTTGTCCTTACGTATCTATACTGGGCGGGAGTGCGATCAGGAGAATCAAGGAGCTCTATTGATGGCCCCAGTCGCCCTCAGGTGATGGTATTACTATCTTGCGTAATGATTGAGTGGGCGATGGGTTCTCAGATTCGGGAAGTGACGGATGAGCTGATGATGGAGCGAGGCATTGAGTCGCGTGGGACATGGATCGATGAAATTTCGGATTCCTTGATCTATCTGATTCATCGAAGCTTCTCGTGGTCTATTTTAATTGCAGCTCTGTGGCTGGGGCATAAATCAAAGTGGAGAGGGTTGGTTCCGCGGTTTGTCCTTGGATTGGTTTTCGCATTGATGATCATGGGCCTAATTTTGAGCAGCTCCGGGATTCATGCATCGGTTCAGGTTCTTCACGTAGGAGTCGCCGGAGCGTTGGTGGCTGCCGTCTATTATTGGTGGTTGGCAGCTAAACCACTTGAAGAGGGAGGCTCAGGTGGATGAGCCCGGTTACCGGGCCCATACGTTTCGCCTTGAAAATCTCAGAGCTTTCCCTGCCGGAGTCGTCGAGACTCTGAGTACGACGTTCTCGATCTTAATTGCAAACCGCGTCTTTGAAGCGAGTGGTATCGCTAAGGCCAGTCTGGTTGCGCTGCCTAGTCTTGGATTGTTGTTGAGCCTTTTCATTGTTCAGTGGGTGAGACGTAGTGGTCTCTCCGCAAATTTCATGCTGGCTCTGATCTTTTGTGTGTCGGGAATTGGTTTTATGATCAGTTCTTTTGCCGGTAATCACTTCGGAATCTACATGCTGGGAATGGTAATAGCTTCGATCACCTTGACCCTGAATCTCCCGCTTTTTTCCCAGATTTACCGAAAGCATTATCCTGATGAAACACGGGGCCGCCTTTTTTCAATCACTGCTTTCATGCGGAAGGTCTATACTATTGCGACAGCTTTCGCCTTCGGGTGGCTGTTGACCAAATCACTGGATTATTATCCGGTGCTACTTTGGGGATATGCTGCCGCTTCGTTTATGATGGCAGGGTGTGTGATGCTTATTGAGAAGGTCACTTTGAATCGATCTAGAAGGGTGCGGCTTTTCGATGCTTTCAGACATGCCGGCGCTGATGAACGCTTTCGTAAACTGCTCATCAGTTGGATGATTTTGGGATTGGGAAATCTGCTCTCCTTTTCTTTGTTCGTCGAATACATCACGAACAAGCAATATGGTTTTGACTTGAGCGAGAACCATGTGAGCGTCATCACAACTGTCATTCCTGAAACTTGTTTTTTTATTTTCGTGCTTATTTGGGGCAGGCTCTTCGACCGGTTGGATTTCTATGTCCTCCGGTGTTTGATTAACTTGGTCTTTGCGGCTGGGATCATTTTTTATTTTCTCGGGAATGGCATGTGGGCTCTGTATATAGGGATTGGGCTTCATGGTATTGCCAAGGCCGGTGGCAATGTTGCCTGGAGTCTCTGGGTCACTAAGTTTGCTGATGCCGACAATGTTGCCGAGTATATGAGCGTTCACACCTTTCTGACAGGGTGCCGGGGAGTGGTTGCTCCTTTCATTGCTTTTCCTCTTGCTGCGACCCTTGGTCCGGAATGGGTTGGGGGGATCGGAGCAAGTATGATCTTCATCGCAACGGCGATGTTGCTCCCTGATTTAAAATCTCGCGATCAGAGCTTGCCAGATACTGATTGATACATAATATCCGCGCCGTCGGAGGAGGGATCTAATCTTTCCAAGGATACAAGCCACCTTAGCTCAGTTGGTAGAGCTACTGATTTGTAATCAGTAGGTCGACGGTTCGAGTCCGTCAGGTGGCTCCATTTCTTCCTTTTTTCTAGCGGAGGGGTGATGCATATTCCTGAAATGAGGAAGTTATTGATCTTTTTTTGTGCTGGAATTGGACTGACATCGGGGGCCCCTGACTTAGAGCGTATCAGTGATGTTGACTATGCAGGTGATGCAAACCCTCGTCATGCTTTGGATCTTTATCTCCCAAAGGTGAAAGGGGAGACCCCTTATCCGGTCCTGCTCTGGATTCATGGAGGCGCTTGGAAAAAGGGAAGCAAGGATCAACCGGGCAGAGCCTTGAAGGTTGCCGGACTGAATTGTGCGATTGTTTCGATCAACTACCGGCTTACTCAGGAAAAGAGCTGGCCTGCACAGATTCACGATTGCAAGGCCGCGTTACGATGGGTTAAAGCGCACGCAAAAAAGTATGCCCTTGATCCAGATAGGATCGTTGTCTGGGGCTCATCAGCAGGAGGACACTTATCAACGTTGCTTGGGATGACTCAAGATCATGCGGGGTTTGACGGAAAATTGGGGGACCATGTTGATCAATCAACCTCAGTGAAGGCCGTCGTTAATTTTTTCGGTCCTACTGATTTTCTTTTGATGAATCAGCAGGGGAGTTCCATGGATCATAACGCCGCAAGCTCACCGGAAGGCCAACTTCTCGGTGGAGAAGTTTCCACCTTGAAGCCTAAGGCGAAGATGGCATCGCCTTTTCATCAGGCGACTGAAGATGATGCTCCCATCCTAACCGTGCATGGGACCAAGGATCCATTGGTGCCCTACCTTCAGGGAAAGGCCCTGGATGAAAAATTGGATAAACTTGAGGTCCCCTCGATTCTAATAACAGTCTTGGGAGGCGGCCATGGGCGTGGGTTTGGACCGGTTGTTGACAAAAAGGTATCTCGTTTTCTAAGGCATCACTTTTTCGACGAGACTCTTGATCTGAAAGACGAGACGGTGAAAGCAAATCAATAAAGCCAGGAGCCTGCTCTTAGTCGTCAAAGGTCAATTTGAGCCCTCTTTTTTTCCAGTAGCCGATCATAGCTTTTTCGATTTTTTGAGCATTGTCCGGAGAAATCAGGCGGGGGATTGCTTGTTTTCTCGTCTTGATTTGATGAAGCGCCTCGAAGTGTTTGCGAGTCTTCTTAAGTCGTTCTGAACCTCCATGAAAACTATAATGGGTCAGCAATAACGCCGAATTGTATGCCTTCAAAGCTTCCCATGCACCGACATTAGCAGTTCGCTCCAACCATCCCTTCGAAGAGAGCGAGACGAGCCTTTGGAGCCCAAGAAGATTAATGCTGCCATCAATTCCTAGTTTAGAGTGTTTTGTAACTCTCGTGCGAATTGCTTGATCTATTTTCCCAAAGTCGAAATTGCCCCGACTGAGATGCGAAGCTGCCATATATTCGGCAATTCCCTCAGTGAGCCAAGCGTCACATTTCCACATTAGATCATGCATCGAAAGATGGGCCAGTTCATGAACAATGAGATCAAAAGCCGGATCCTGAAGAACGCTGGTTTCGGTAGCGTCATTTTTAAATTGAACCCAATTGATAATGATTTGGCTCTTTGCTTCATCATAGAACCCGGCGGTGTTCTTGGCGCCTCCTGCACTCAGATAATCTTCCTCGTTGGCTGTGAGAAGAATTTGGCCCCGCTTCTCTTCGGGAGGGGCATAGAGAGGAATGGGGATGGCTCTCAATGCCGACGGAACGGATTCAAGACACTGAGCAAGATCTGTCATTAAGGTTTGATCATGCTTTTTGAAAGTCACAATTCGGAAGCTCTTGGTCTGATAGATAAAGCGACCTGCTTCGGCTGTCCTCGAATACCTGCCGGCTCCTGTCGGCGGCGAAATCTTCTTGGGCCAAATCTGCCCGGATAAGCTGGTCAGACTGCAAAGAAGAATCAGGACCCTAGCTGTCCTGATCATCTTCAAGAGGAACAATCTTAATTTTACCCGATGGTGCGGATTGCAGATTCCCGGCCAGCGTTTCGGTAGTAGGAGTTTGCGGAGCATCTTTACCATCAAGCGCACTTTTCAGTGCCTGTTCCACCAATTGTCCACAATGAATCTTCATTGGAGGAAGTGGGCCGAGATCGCCTGACAGCTCATCAGGCTTTAATTTGCGGGCTTCTTCGGGGGTTTTCCCCTTCAAGAGCTCTGTGGCCATTGATGCAACAGCGATGGCTGTTTGACATCCAAATGCCTGAAATGAAGCACGGTCGATCACTTTTTTGCCATCTTTTTCCGTGAATTTTAGCCACATGCGTAGCATGTCTCCACAGTCGGGAGATCCTACAGTTCCGACACTGTCGGCATCATTCATTTCCCCGACATTTTTGGGTTGAGCTAAAGCCTCTCGGGCCCGATCTTCGAATTCTTTGGTCACAGCGGTATCCTATCGTATCGCTGGTAAAAGTCTAGGATGAGCCTTTCTTATCATGAGATGGGTCGTAGTAGATCTTCACATCGGCATTTTTGGTACCCAGGAGTTCTTGGGCCCGGATCAGTGCATCTCGGGTCGAAATGTTTGGGTTGCTAGGTGCATAAAAGAAGAGATTGGTTTGACCTTCTTCGCGTCGGCATCCTCTCTGGAGGGTTTCTAAAACTCCCGAACTTTTCAGAACCTTGTAAACATCGCGTGTTGCCCCCGAGACGATGAGGTGCCGATCCTTTGAGCGCACAAATCGAATGAGTTCGCGCAGGGACATGACGCTCGTCGCATCAAGGTGGTGGGCGTTCTTTAACCGGAGAATGATCACCTTAATGTTGGGATCTACGACGAGTCTTTGAACTTGGGTTTGAAAAAGCTCGGCAGCACCGAAGAAGAGAGATCCTTCAACATGAACGATAGAAATAGCTGGGTTTGGGCGCTTCTGTTTTTGATCAAGTTCGCGGAGTTCGCCATCATCGGAAACTTCGTATTCGACAAGATGAGGTCGGGATACTTTTCTCAAAAATAGGAAGATCGACAAAGAGACCCCGATGAATATCGCAACGTAAAGAGGGAAAATAAGAGCGGTTAGAAATGTCAGAATGAGAACTCCTCCATCTTCAGGAGTGGAGCGGAGGCAAATTCTGATGTTCTTCTTTTTGATCAAGGATGCTGCCACCGCGATGACCAAGCCCGCGAGAGCCGCTTTCGGAATGAAAGCAACAGGGTTGGGAGTGAGAAAGGCGAAAAGAAAGAGGGCGATCAGGCAGAAGATCCCGGATAGAATGGAAGAGACACCTGAGCGTGCGCCGGATTCATAATTCAATGCTGAGCGGGTGAGAGAGCCAGAGGCGGGCATCGCAGCTGTGAATGCACAGGCGAGATTGCTCATTCCCACAGCCATCATGTCTTGGTTGATTTCGGTTCTGCTTCCTGTCCGCGATGCCAGTGACTTTGCCATCACCGTATTTTCAAGAGAAGCTAGGAAGGCGATCGCTACAGCAACGCCAAGAAGATTTGAAATATCACCAAAGAATCCAGCTCTGGTCGGTTCCGGTAAACGCAACGTGAGGTCATTGAGGGCGAAAGTTGGGAAGGTCGGGACTGCAGCGGCCCAGCTTGGGGACTGTGAGGCGATGATGGTCGAGACGAGAGAGGCGATGGTCAGCGATATCGCAAAGTTGGGCAATGCCTTCAACCACTTGGTCATGGCGAGAAATATTGCGAGAGTGCCGAAGCCTAGAACGGCAGGTTGCCAGAGGTAAGCTCGATTGGCTGCCGCGAGTTCACTGAACATCCCGAAGAAATTGCTGGCGGGGGCCACAACATCAGCAACGCCGAAGAGGTGTTTGCCCTGATTGATCATGATTAGGATGGCTGCGCCTGTGATATACCCAACCAAGACACTTTGGCTGACGTATTGAACGAGCTCGGCAGCCTTAAGGATTGCCCCAATCAGGCAGATTACCCCAACCATCAGAACCAGAAGAGGCATCAGGTTCAATTTTTCCACACTGGTGTACGTCCCAGCCGCAAAGAAGCTGAACACCATTAGCGAAGTTGCATTGGTAGGACCTAAAATGGTGTGCCTGGAGCTTGCGAAAAGAGGTGCGATGATCGCGGCTATTGCGGAGCAGACGATTCCATAAAGAATAGGTAGCTCGGCAATTGCGGCGTAGGCCATCCCTTGTGGGATCGCTAAAAGCGCGATATTCATTGCCGCCCGAAGGTCTGCTTTACCATCCAGCGAAGTGTAGCCAGCGATATTTTTGCGGAACGGGAAAAGTCGGAGCTGGTTGCTGGCGGCCCATTTGCCAAAAGCGCGATATGCGAGTCTGGCCTGCCGCATCACCTTTTCCATAGCAACAATCTATGCGCGTTTGGTTGCTCGGCGAAAGAGGAAAATCCCGAAAGCGAGACAAGCCAGATTGGGAACCCACATCAAAAGTTTCGTAAGTATCAGGCTCGATCCTTGCGATTCATCAGCAATAATGAAGAAGAGAAAATAAGCGATCGCCACGCCAAGACTCATTCCAGATCCTGATGAAGTTTCTTTTCGTCTGGCTGAGAGTCCCAGTGGGATCCCGACAAAAGCGAGGGCAAGGGGGGCGAAGGAAAATGAAATTCGCCGGATTCGTTCGGCGTCGAATTCGTCAAGTTTTTCGTCCGTCAGATTTGCAGGCGGGTTCGCCAATAGATCTCGAATCTGTTCATTGTCGAGTCGATTGGCCTTCACTCGGCGTGATTTACTGGTTTCGAGAGGAAGAACCCAAGGCTCAATCTTTCCGGCTGAACCTTGCTGTATCTTATGTTCCTCGTCATATTTCTCCAACCAGACCCCTCGGAGTCGGAGTTCGAGTTTTTCAACTTCCTTGTCAGGGGTGATTGACGCTACGTCGCGGGCATAAAGATAACCCGCTGGCCACTTGTTGCTTTCATCCGCTCCCAACTCATAAGCGTGAAATCCGTGGAAGCTATCGTCTGGATTACGGGCCTCAATGTAGATTCTTTGGCCCTTCATCCGAGATTGGACAACGCCCGGATCGAGGAGCCGGAGAGGATCATCCTTGAAGGTTTCGTAAAGCATCTGCTTAAGTTCACCCTTGGATCTGGGAGAAACAGTTGCGTTCAACCATAAGCAAAGGAGCGAAAGTAGTAAGCCAAGAAAGAGAACGGGAGAAGCGATACGATAGAGTCCCATTCCCGCAGTGCGGAGTGAATTGATTTCCTGATCCGAGGAAAGTCTCCCAAATACCAGCAAAACGGCTGCTAGAAATCCCCATGGAATCGTGAACACCAAAGAAACTGGCAGCAGTTTTAGAATGAAGACCCCAAGAAAAGAGATTGGCGCCCGGCGTTCTACAAGGAGTTCGTTGATTTCCTTGAAGATATTGCCAAGAACAAGGACAACACTCAGAATGAGGACTGCGTAAAGTGCCGTGGCAAATACCTGCCGTGTGATGTAGCGGTCACTCTTTAAGAACATCTTCGGGGAGATGTTACTGAGCCCAATATAAAAGGTCGAGCGGGAAGCTTGCTTCAGTGAATAGTATTCTAAACGATCACCAGCCTGTGCCCCCAGTAGGTCGAGTTTATTTGACTGGCTGTGACTCCCTCTTGGATTGTAAGCTTGAGGCGATAGAAGTTCATGTCTTCATAATACAGCAGCTGCCTTGGTTAAGCCGAAATGGAAGCTTCCGTGACTGCTTGGGAATAAGGGGTTCGCTGCCTTTGGATCAAAAGGGAAGGGAAAGCGAAGAGGGGCTCGATGTTGTGCCTTGTTTTCAGGTGATTGAGACGGTTTGTTATCGATTTGTGCTGAATTCGGAGACGCTTGCGATTGCGGTGTTGGGGAAGGATCGAATGTTGGCGGAGTTGGA
>JBDNAG010000181.1:0-4276 GCA_039768565.1 Akkermansiaceae bacterium
AGCGCCATTCGTATGAGCGAGGTGGTGGATGTTGACCGGACTCTCAAGTCAGCGGGCTATCTTTTACAATTGGAAGCGCCCAAGGAGGCCGCTGAATTGATGGTGACTTTACGTGCCAAAGCCGGAGCAGCCTTGAGTAAGGATCAGCAAGTAGCCGCCTTCGTTGTGGAGTCCGCTATTGCCGATGCCGATCAGCGTTACCAGGTGGCGGCGGATCTTTTGAAGCAAGCCTTGGTGGTGGATCCGGCCAGCGGTGAAAGTAAACTGAAGCTTGGTGAGATGTATTCCAAACTCGCAGAGGAAGCGACCGATGAGAAAAAGATCAAAGCATTGAAAGTCGAGGCGCGGACGGCCTTTGAATTAGCGACCGGAGACACCGATCCTAAAGTCGGCTACAAAGCAAACCTTCGCCTCGCGAGCATGCTTGTGAAAGCCCAGGACTACATCGATGCCCTTCCTCTGATCGAGGAAGCGATCCGCTTGAAGACCGGTAGCAAGGAATCAATCGAGCAGTACAAGCGCCGGGTGGAACGCGCTGCCGCGCGACAGAAAGAAAAGGAAGAGCGTCTTGAGCAGAAGCGTCGGGAAACACGCGAGGCGATCGAGAAAGCTGACGAGGAAAAGAAGGCCGCTGAAGAAGAAAAGAAAGCCAAGGATTCCAAGAAGGCGAAAGAGGCTGCCGAAAAATCAGGCGCTGAAGATGGCCAAAAGAAGGAAGAGGAGTAATGAAGGCCGGAATCTTGACAGCGTCTTGTGCCTTTGTTTTTCAGGCCGGGGCGAACGAAGCATTGAAGCTCCTCGAGCAGGAGGCGGACTCTGCCCAGAATGTCTTTGAACAGGCGGCTCGCGTGCCAACCTCCCGTAAGGCTCTCGAGGTGAAAGCTGAAAAGCTGGAGCCGCTGAACGTGAAATTCCCAACCCGTTGGCGGACCGAATTGTCTCCCAAGTTTCCAGTGGAAGTGGGTTCTCAAACGACCTTTGCCCCGCGTGGCTTGTTCGAGTATCAGGTTTACGATCGTTCCCTCGGAAAAGGCACCAAATTGAGTCGCGCCCGCATTGGATTGGCCCTCCAGACTTACTACGGGATCGAGATTTTAGCTGACGCACTTTTGTCGAGCTCGGGTAAATACGAAGGATGGGAGACCCTCCGCGCCAGCGTTCCCATTGGCGAAGAGATGCGTCTCACCGGCGGTAAATTTCCTCCTCCCTTCTCGACGGAATACAGTCGCGACGCGGCCGTTCGTTGGTTCCCAACTCTCTCGCCACTTGCCGCACAAATGGCCCCGGCCAGCAGCCTCGGATTCATGTTCGAAGGCCGCGGCTCCAAGCTGGACTGGAAGCTCGGCTGGTTCGGCTCGGAGGTGGATCGCAGCATTCCTTCTCTCGATGGAGACGGATATATTTTGGCGAGTATCGCAACTTCGAGAAATCGGGGAGGAGTCGAGGGCTCTCCGGAAGCCAACTACCAGCGCTGGCATCTCGATTATATTTACAACATGGACAGTACGAGGAGCGAAAGTATCGCTCAAGGCTATCGGCATATGCTCTCTGCCGGGACCGAGTATAGCTCGGGGAGGTTTGATTTTTACACCGAGTTCCTGGCCGCGCGGGGTTCCAATAATACTGCTTACGGGGTCACGGCTGCAGGTCGTTACTGGCTTTTACAGGATGCGGTGAGTTTGGTCTCCCGATACCAGTATGCCCGCTCGCGCGACCCGGGTGGAATCTTCTCCTACTGGGGAATTCCGGACACGGGCTCCGATGCCATCTTCCCGACCGCCTTCCCTGAAGCCACAACTGCGGCTCAGTTGAGCTCATTTTATACGGGGGTAAATATTCACTTCGACGACGACAACCTCATCCTCGGAACCGGAGTGGAATATCGTTCGCTGTCCGAAGTGGGCGAGGACAACGAATCCTTCAGCTCCTGGGGATGGAACACTTTTGCCAGATACGCCTTTTAAAACCACCAATATCATGACGACCAAAAAATTCCTGATCACGGCCCTAACCGGTCTTTCTCTTCTTGTTCCGGCCTCGGCAGTTACAGTCGATACCGATTCCCTGGGCGCGGCCCTTAACGGATGGCGTAAAAACCGCACCGCTTCTTACAGCATCGATAATCACGTCTATCTGACCCACAAGCCGACAGTGACTCCGAATCCGAGCGGTGGCGTTTTCGTTTCGACCCGGGTCGAGCACAAGCCCCGCTTTGGCAAGAAGCTTACTTCGTATATTGAGCTTAATTATAGCGCTGATGGCGCCCTTCAATCGGCCCAGATCCGGGTGATGTCAGGTGCCATGCGTTTGAATAGTGGATTGATTTCACGTCCGGCATTGAAGGCTCCGCCTGCCGAAGGTGAAGCGCCCGAGCTTGATCTCGAGCCCTGGCATTCTCCCACCACCAAGATGGTGAATGACCTTTTCACCTCACTTGATGCAGAGTTCGCAAAGCTTTCCAAACGGGATCAGGATGAGAAGAAGGACGTCTTTAGCCGGGTTTTTGGCAAAGGATATCAAAGCGCAGATCTCGCAGCCGCTCTTCGTCACAACACGAATTTGCTCCTCGGTTACACCCGTTGAGCAGGAAGAGAAATTTCCAAAAGAAAAGCTCCCACCCTAGCGGGTTGGGAGCTTTTTTCGTGAATATGAAACAGGTTACGCAAGGCCGGATCTCTCGAGGAGTGCGGTTTGCTCTGGGTCGCGGCCCATGAATTGGCGGTAGGATTCATCCACAGGGCGGGAGTTTCCCCGGGACAGAATCTCTCTTCGGAAACTCATGCCGGTGTCAGCATTGAGGACGCCTTCTTTGCGGAATCGGGTGAAGGCATCGGCATCCAGGACCTCGGCCCATTTGTAAGAATAATAACCCGCGGCGTAGCCCACCGGCGAAGAGAAGAGGTGATTGAAACGGCGGGCCATCGAAGGCCCCTGCGTGGCTAGTTTGGCTTTGTAGTCGGCGAGGATTTCGCGGTCCACTTCGTCGAGATCCTTGCCGAGATACTTGTCCGGGTTGACGTGCAGTTCCAGATCGAGTTTCCCAAGAGAAAGCTGCCTCATAAAAGCAGTCGCTGACATGTAGTTACGCGCCGCAATCATCTTATCAAAGAGTTCGTCAGGAATGGTCTCGCCGGTCTCGTAATGCTTAGCAAAGAAGTCGAGCGACTCACGGTCCCAGCAGAAGTTTTCCATGATCTGGGAAGGTAGTTCGACGAAGTCCCAGGGGACGTTGACGCCGGCGAGTGACTTGATATCGACATCCGATAGGAGGTGGTGAAGAAGATGGCCAAACTCGTGGAAGACGGTCTCGACTTCGTTGTGAGTGAGAAGGGCGGGTTTGTCACCGGTGGGTTTGGACATATTGCCGCAGATGAGTCCGAGGTGGGGCGTGCGAGGATTGGGAAGTCCGGTTTCGAGGAAGTTCATCCAAGCCCCGCCGCGTTTTGATTCGCGAGGATGCCAGTCGGCATAAAAGGAACCGAGATGATCGCCGGTGGCCGAATCGCGGATCTCGTAGAACTTGACCTCCGGGTGCCAGGTGCCGGCTTCTGAAGTGGAAATCTTGATGCCGAAGAGTTTGGAGGTCAGCGAGAAGAGACCGTCCATGACTTGATCGACCGGGAAGTAGGGGCGGAGTGCTTCGTCGTCAAAATCGTAGAGTTCCTTGCGACGCTTTTCAGCCCAGAAGGAAACATCCCAAGGTTCCATGGGGCCGCTTTCGGCGCCGGTCTTTTCCATCCAGTAAGCCTCCAGATCTTTCATGTCCTCCTGAAAGCTGTTGTTGATTTTCGCGTGCAGGTCTTCGGTGAACCCGAGTGCTCCGACCCCTGTTTTTGCCATGCGACGGTTGAGAACGTGATCCGCGAAATTAGCGAAGCCGAGAAGAGCGGCCTTTTCCTGCCGAAGCTTCAGAATACTCCAAATTTGCTCGGTATTATCGTGGTCGCCACCGTGGCCGATGGTGCTGCCACCGTCCCAGATTTTCTTCCGCAATTCGCTGCTCTCGGCATATTGCATGACCGGATACATGGAGGGGAACTGCTGGGTGAACCGCCACTGTCCTTCTTTGCCTTTGCTCTTGGCATCTTCGGCAGCCCCGGTCTTGGCTGATTCGGGGAGTCCGGCCAAATCGTCTTCGTTCTCGACGTAAAGTTCCCACGCGTTGGTGGAGTCGAGGACGTTTTCGCCAAACTTCTGCGTGACTTTGGCAAGCTCGCTATTGATCTCGAACATGCGCTTTTTGGACTTGGGATCAAGGTCGGCTCCGGCCGCTTTG
>JBDNAG010000182.1:0-38399 GCA_039768565.1 Akkermansiaceae bacterium
CGACCTCGGCGTTCTCCGGAATCCTGTCGACCTTGACCTTGCTCCCTTGAGCCACCGGAAGAATCATCCTTCCGGGCCTGCTTTTTCTGAGGACCCTTTTCCCGAGACCCTTCCGAGTCATCGGAATCTGGCACAAGTTTTTCAGTCACTTCATTTGGAATTAGCTCATCGGCAGTTTCGCGACGGGCATCACGAACACCTGACTTGGGTTCGCGGCCTTTGCGGACCGGCTTTTCTTCATCCTTCTGCCCACCGGAATCCGGAGCATCAGTCGAAGCCTCACGAGCGGCTTTCTCGTCGAGAGGAAGCTCTGTCTCCTGATCGTCAGACGACTCGGATTTGGCGCTTTTTCTAGGAGCGCGTTTGCTTGCGCTTTTTTTCCGCACGGTTTTACGTGCAGCCTTCTTGGCTGGGGGTGTCTCTTCGGACATGTATTTTTTGAGTAGAACAGGCGGAAGATCGTTACCTTCCGCCTGCTAGTAATATTTTATGAAAATGAGACCGGACAGGTTTTACTGCCAGATATCATCTTGCGTCTGTTCGTTATTCAAGAACCCGCTCACATTAATGTCGCTGGGCTCTCCATCAGGACCGATCGACCACAAGTCGAAATCCCCATCATTCTTCACATTTTGAACCGGTTCTCCATTGGCATCAATCGCGGCACGGTAACGAAGTGATTCTCCAAAACCATCCAAGATAACCTTATTCCCTTGCAGGGTCCCGACAAGCGAAGGGTTCCGATCATCATTGAGCTCAGGCCAGTAAATGGTTCCAGTTGGATCAGTGCCCTGGCCGGTGGGATCACCCGAGAGAGCCTTGTAGACGGCTACGCTGGTAGCGTCCTGCCCAACCGGGTAATAGCCTTGTTCATTGTAGAATGCCTCGAGCTTGGTTCTCACCATTCCGATGGTTTTGGACGTGGTGGCAATATCTCGCTTCACGTTCACGCGAACCATGACGCCAATTGTAATACCGGCGAGGATCACAATGATCGAAATGACCACTAGAAGCTCAATGAGCGAAAATCCGGCATAATTGAATCGGCCTGTCTTAGTCACTTTTTGGGTTTTCATCACCTTAATATAGCAGCTTGTTTTACGGAGATCGAATAGAAGCCCAAATTTAACCACCCTGCATCTTCTGAATTACGCTGATCAGCGGGAGGAAGAGGGCGAAAACAATGGCTCCCACAACGAGCGCCAGAATCACGATCATGATTGGCTCCAAAATGGAAGTGAGAGCAGTCACAGCACCATCAACTTCGTCATCATAAACATCCGCAATTTTAAGAAGCATCTCCGGCAATTGACCGGTCTCCTCTCCCACATCGACCATGGAAACAACGAGGTTTGGGAAAATCCCGGAGCCTGTCATCGGCGTCACGATTGATTCACCCTCTTTCACCGCATCGTGGACCTTGTCGATTGCTTCTGCCACAATCACATTGCCTGCAGTATCGCGTGTAATATTGAGAGCCTGAAGAATCGGAACGCCAGACGTCACTAGGGTTCCTAGTGTCCGGCTGAAACGAGCAATAGCGCTTTTACGCTGAATATCACCAAAGACCGGGATCTTCAACTTGATACCATCAACGATATTTCGACCTTTAACAGTCCGGGCCCAAGCGCCAAAAGCGGTCCAAGCTCCCACTGCAATGAAGAGGATCCACACCGAGTTTGGAAGTATGAGAGGTCGCGCGAGCATCCAGTCCGAGAATCCGAAGACCACGCGGGAAATCAGGGGAAGCTGAGCACCATCGCCCATGTCGCGGAACATATCGCGAAACTTGGGAACAATGAACAACATCAGGAAACTCATGATGGCGACCGCAATGAACATCACGATCAACGGGTAAACCATCGCAGAAACGATCTTCCCCTTCAACTTATGAGCCTTTTCCTGATATTCGGCAAGACGAGTCAGCACAACTTCAAGAACACCACCAAGCTCACCAGCTTTCACCATGTTTACAAAGAGCTTGTTAAACATTTTTGGGTGTTGCCCAAGGCTTTCCGAGAATGTCGAACCTCCTTGAACAGAATCAGCAATATTATTGATCGTCGCCTTGAGAACGGGATTTGGCTCCTGCTTACCCAAAACGTTGAGTCCACGCAGAAGTGGCAGTCCCGAGTCGATCAGAGTGGCCAGCTGGCGGGTAAAGATCATTAAAATCTTCGGCTTAACCTTACCTCCAACCTTAGCACCCTTAGCACCTTTTTTGCCTTTAGTTTTTGTCTTCTTTTTGCCCTTTTTGCCGGGAGACGCCGCAACGCCCCCCTGCCCCTCAGGAACAACCTGGGTAGGATAAAGACCTTGTCCGCGAAGTGCCTGGATCGCTTCCGCATCCGAATTGGCCTGCACTACCCCGGTGGTCTGTTCACCTTTGGAGTCGAGTGCAATGTATTGAAAATTAGCCATGAGAGTTTGTGTATCTGCTTAGTTCTAAAGATTTGAAGAAAGGTTGGGGAAGCTCCAAATGACGAAATCTTAATCGAATCCGACGAACTGCCCCGTTTTAAGGAGTTTAGGTATATTTTAAAACCTCCTCGATTGTGGTGCGTCCTTCGTAAATACAACGAAGTCCGTCCTCCCGGAGAGTGGTCATGCCAAGCTCCACGGCTTTTTGTTTAATCACCACTGCTGGTGCCCTATCGATAATGAGTTCACGAATTGGATCACTCACATTTAAGAGTTCGTAAAGACCCGCACGCCCCTTGTAGCCTGAATCACCGCAGGTGTTACACCCCTTACCCGTGAAGAAGCTCTTATCACCTAGCTCATGTGGAGCCACTCCCAACTGAGTCAGGATCGCTTCACTAGGCTCGTAAGGCGACTTACATTCACTACAAATTGTCCGCAAGAGTCGCTGGGCCAAAATTCCCTCGAGCGAAGCTGCAACGAGGAACGGTTGTGTTCCCATGTCCACGAGTCGAGTCACCGCACCGGCGGCATCGTTGGTGTGAAGGGTCGAAAGCACGAGGTGACCTGTTAGGGAGGCCTGAATCGCAATTTTTGCAGTATCAAGATCCCGCATCTCCCCCACCAAAATCTTATCTGGATCCTGTCGGAGGAACGCTCTCAAAACCCTCTCGAATGTCATCCCAATTGCATCATTGACAGGAACCTGAATGATCCCATCAACATCATACTCTACGGGATCCTCAGCCGTCAGAAGCTTGGTATCGATCGTGTTAATCTCGCGCAAAGCCGCATAAAGGGTCGTCGTCTTTCCAGCACCAGTTGGACCAGTCACAATGAAAATTCCATTCGGCATGCGAATTGTATCATGAACATATTCGTGAATATGCTGAGGCAGGCCCAAATTATCCAGATTCAGATTCACCGAGTTCCGATCAAGAACGCGAAGCACGACACTTTCACCATATTGGGTGGGCAGTGATGAAACTCGCATATCAACAGATTGCTCACCAACCTGCTTGACGATTCGCCCGTCCTGCGGGATCCGGCGCTCGGCAATATTCATATTGGCCATCACCTTGACACGGGAGATGATCGGCAGGGCCAAGTGAACCGGAGGAGGACTCATCTCATAAAGAGCCCCATCAACCCGATAACGGATCTTAAATTCGTGCTCGAATGGTTCAAAGTGGATATCGGAAGCTTTTTCCTTAATAGCCTGGTAAAGAACGAGATCTACGTATCGCATAATGGGAGCCGAGTTCGCCTCGTCCTCCATTTCTGCTTCGCCACCCTTGAAACTTAACCCGCCGTCAAGCTGGCCAAGAATGTCATCCATAGCCTTCTCCTCACCGCCATAAAGCTCGTTGATTTTCTGCTCAACAAGAAAATCGGCACCCACGACCAAGGTCAGTTCGTGGCCCACCGCGAATCGGAGATCCTCCAGAATTTGAGGATTGAGCGGATCGGTCAAAGCGACCGAAATATTGCCATCGTCATAAGCGACAGGCAGAGCTCCGTGAAGTCGTGCCATACCAGCAGGAACCAGCGAAAGCAATGCCTCGGGTGGCTCAAATTCACTGAGATCTATAAATTCAGCGCCGAGTTCCTGTGCAATAATCGGCCAGATATCGTCACGCGAGTTGACGACCTGGTAATCGGCGAGAATTTCAGCAGCTTCTTTTCCGCTGTTTTCGATTTCGGCGAGCACATCGGCCTTGAGGGCACCGTCGATCATGCTGCGACTGACAAAGACGTCGAGGACTTGGTTGTTATCCATCGTAATTAGAAAGGTAAGTGTTTGTGTGTGTAAAAATGTTTAGTCGGCATCGGACATGGTAACTCCAATGACTTCGGCCGCCGAGGTCATCCCTACGAGAACCTTGCGGATTCCGTCTTCTCGAAGAGTCCGCATGCCTAATTCCCGGGCGCGACGACGAAGCTGCGGCGTGCTCAGATCTTGGTTGATTAGGTGACGAACTTCGTCATCGACCAGAAAGATTTCGAAGATTCCGATTCGCCCGCGATAGCCGGTATCCCGGCAGTTTTCGCAACCCACCGGACCCATAATATTGGACTCAGCCAACTGGGAAGAATCGATATTGAGCATGCGCAATTCCTTCTCATCGAGAGTCGCGGGAGCCTTGCATTTATCGCAAAGTTTTCGCACCAATCGCTGGGCGAGAATCGCGCGCACCGCCGAAGCAATGAGGAAATTTTTAATCCCCATATCGGCAAGTCGAGCAACCGAACTGGGAGCATCATTAGTGTGAAGAGTTGAGAACACCAAGTGACCGGTGAGCGACGCGTTAATCGCGATATTTGCAGTTTCTCCATCTCGGATCTCACCCACCATGATGATGTTGGGAGCCTGTCGCAACATCGAGCGAAGCGCAGCGGCGAAAGTCATTCCAATGTCAGAACGCACCATCACCTGATTAATTCCGGCGAGCTCATACTCAACCGGATCCTCGACCGTGATGATCTTCTTGTCCGGCTTGTTAATTTCATTCAAACAAGCATAGAGAGTGGTGGTTTTTCCAGATCCGGTGGGACCGGTTACGAGAATGATGCCATCGGGAAGTCTGAGAAGCTTCGCGAAGACTGCCTGATCATCAGAGAGGAAACCAAGCTGGGGCAGGCCCAGAGTCAGTGCAGACTTATCAAGAATACGCATGACGATACTCTCGCCGTGATTGGAAGGAACGGACGAAACACGAAGATCGACCTCTTTACCGCCCATTCGGACCTGAATCCGGCCATCCTGAGGAATACGCTTCTCCGCGATACTCATGGAGCCACTCATCACCTTGAGCCGGGCAATAACCGCCGGAAGCAACTTTTTGGGGTGATTGGCAACTTCGATAAGCTTACCGTCCAGACGATTTCGAATCCGAAGAGATGTCTCAAGCGGCTCAATGTGGATATCACTTGCGCGCATCTTAAAGGCATCAACCAAAATCCCTGAAACCAGCTTAATCACAGGAGCATCCGAGTCGTCCGATCCAATGTCCCCCATCACCTGAAGCTCACTGGCGTCAGCTTGTCCGACTTCATCTCCAAAAATTTGCTCCCAAGCACCTTGAATCCCCTTCGGTGGCGCCGCGTAAAATTGACATTCCCGGTTTACGATATGGGGAATCGCATCCTGAGCCTCGAAATCAAGAACATCAGCCAGAGCGATGCTCAGGTATGAGCCGTCATCCGAAAATGGCACTGCGTTGAAGCGACGACAGTCAGTTAACGTGAGATAGTTTTTAAAGGAAGGATCGATAAATCCACTGGCAAGATCGATGACATGTGTCCCGACATTTGCCGCCGAAACCTCGGCGATGGCAGTTTCGGTGATATCTCCATGGTCAAGAAAATGCTGGACCAAGTTTTCGTCTCCGAGCTTTCCCCGGATTTCCTCGACGTGCTCGGCGGTCAAGTGGCCTCCTTCGACCAACAACTGAATCAAATAGTCTTCGTTTGAATACACGGTGTAATATTCGGTGTGCGTTTTAGGTGTGTGACATCGGGCGAGTGGACTACCACTCTCCCAGCGCTTGTTGGACAGTGCGGAAATGAGAGTAGGGTGTCAACCAGTCGGAACCGAATGATGAAAAAAAAATCTAACAATCAGGCAAGATCGGCAAATACCGCCCTAAAAAGCTCTTCCTGACGCTCCGACATCGCTCTTGTATCCTCACTATTACGATCATCAAATCCTGCAAGGTGGAGCATGCCATGGATCCCATAGAGCGCAATCTCGCGATCAGGACTGGACTCATACTCAAGAGCCTGTCGCTCAGCAGCTTCAACCCCAATCAAAAGCTCACCATGATCGAAGGTAATTACGTCTGTAGTAGTGGCATTTGCGAGAAATTCACCATGGAGGCGAGCCATCTCGTTATCATCCAACAGAGTCACTTCGATCAACTCCAATCCTGTAATCGCTCCCACTCCAATTTTGCGCAGAATCGCAAACACCTCACTCCATCCGGACTCCATTTGCTGCAATAATGCTCCGGTGAAAGTCCGCGCCGAACACTTTGAGTATATCTCGATCATTGTTCCCCCGCTATCTTCGATGACGCACTTTCTCAATCTCCTCCGCCGATATCAACTTCCCTCCCTTTCGGGAAAGATCGGACGGGGCATCCTCAATCTGCTCCTTGGGATACTCGATTCGAGCGTGCAGCATACTCCTAAGAGTCGTGGCAAAGATTTTGCGAATTTTTGTCAACTCGGTCATTGTCAACCCACAGGCATCCAACTGCCCATCCCGCACTCTTTTGAAGACAATCTCATCCACTAGCGCCCGAATCCTGCTTGGCGAGGGCTTTGAGATCGTTCTCGATGCACTTTCGATGGCATCAGCAAGAGAAATAATCCCGCTCTCACGAGTCTGGGGGATTGGCCCCGGATAACGAAAACTCTTCTCGTCAACCTCGGGCAGATCATCGGAATGAGTCGCTCCATTCCCCTTTTCAATCTCATGCTTCTGCGATCGCTCCTGGGCCTTGCGATAGAAATAATAAACCAGCGAATCACCATGGTGCTCCTGAATCACTTCAAGAATCCTGGGGTTGAGCTTGTTTTTAATAGCCAAATCTACGCCATCCTTCACATGTGCCACAATAATGAGTGCACTCATCGTAGGCGTGAGACCATCGTGAGGATTGATTCCACCTTGATTTTCAATAAAATACTCCGGCTTATTTAGCTTCCCGATATCGTGGAAATAGGCACAGACACGACTCATCACCGCATTTGCCCCGATCGCCTCCGCCGCGCTCTCAGCCAGCGAAGCCACGATCAAACTATGATGAAAAGTTCCAGGCGCCTCGATTTGCATCTTGCGGAGCAATGGGTGATTCAAATCACTGAGCTCCAGCCATGAGATCTCGGTTGTGAGACCAAACAGACCTTCAAGAAGCGGAAGAATCCCGCCCACGAACAGGCCAGTCAAAAGCCCAGTCGAAAGCGCAATCAAGCAGCCTTTGCCGAAAATCGTCCAACTTTCGGCACTCCCCATTTGAAGATCGCTAAGCGATATCTTGGCAAAAAACAAATCCACAAGAAGCGCCATGATCCCAACCCAGAAGCCAGCCCTCAAAAGCCGCCCCCGCTTGCTCACTCGCTTCGTGGCAAAAACAGCGGTGAGACCACAAAAAAGACTAATTGCAAAGAAAGCCCAACGGTCGTCACTGGGAACCGTTAATGCACCAAAAAGACTCACAAATACCGAGGAATAGACACCCGCACGTTGCCCCAGCAGAACCGAGTGAACCATCGGGGCGAAGGCCATCGGCATTACCAAAAACTCATAATGCTCGCCAAGATCTGACTTCAGAGCCACTCCACAAGCCAATTTCACCACCCAAAGGTGAATCAAAATGCCCCCAAAGACTAAAAAAACACTCCCATTTCGCCGAGCCGACTGCTGATGGTTGAGATGAAAAATCGCCAAACCACAGATCAAAATCACGACTGCCTCAGGGACCCTAGAATCGACATTCTCAACCCCAAAGAACAAACCTACCATACCGAGGGCAAAGCCCAGATATAGAGCACCGCGAACAATCAGGCTTCGGTCCATTGCACCCAAAACGCCACCATCGGTGCTCGTACGACGCTTCTTGCCTGAAGAGAGCCCCTGCTGGACCAATCTCCATCGTCTGATTTGATCAACAAGTCCCAAAATAGCGATTCAGGTTAAGCACTCTGCCGTGACGTCAAAGCGGCCATGTTATAAACCTCTCGACAGACTTTCGCAAGGACGAAGACCAATTCCCAGCCTTACGGCACAGGAGGCTAAAATCAACCGAGGCGGAACACGATTCGCGCCTTTGTGGTATCGTAGGGAGACATTTCCATCTTAACCTTATCCCCAACCACCAGACGGATGAACCGCTTCCTCATCTTTCCGGAAATGTGTGCAAGCACTTCGTGCCCACTTGGAAGAGCAACCTTGAACATTGTTCCTGCCAAAACTGCTGAAATCGTTCCTTCGATTTCGACAGACTTCTGTTCGTTGCCATCATCCGAATCACGACTGCTTTTGTCGATTCTACGACGCCCGCGTCGACGGCCTCCGCCGCCGCCTCTTCGGAAATTTCTTGGTCTAGCGATAACTTAAAGTAGTTGAGTTCTTGTGGACGACATTTGCCGCCGCAAGGACTATGCGTTCTCAAAACTTGCTTAGCAATGGAAAAAAAGGTGATTTAACGGCCACGTCACCGAAAAGAGAGCAAGCTCACCCTATCTTATCAACATATCGTGATATGTAGATTTGAACTTGCAAATCACTTAATACTTCCGAAAGTTCGCCCAAGGCAAGCCAATGACAACCAACCTCAACGAAGAACTCAAGTCAGCCCTCTCCGAACGAATCCTGGTCCTCGACGGGGCCATGGGAACCACGATTCGCGGCTACGAGCTTTCGGAAGCTGACGCTCGTGGTAACCGCTTTCAGAATAACCGTGAGGACCTTTTGAATAACGGGGACATCCTCTCTATCACCCGCCCCGATGTCATCGGCGACATTCATAAACGATTTTACGAAGCCGGATCTGACATCTGTGAAACCAACACCTTCTCCGGAACAGTCATGGCTCAATCGGAGTTTTTCGTCGAAGATCCACGCAAAACCGGAGGCATCAAGGACCCGGAGTTCTTTGACGAACAAGTTCTCAACAACAGCAAGCTTCAGGACCTCGTCCAAGAACTGAACATCAAATCCGTCCAACTTGCCAAAGAGCAGGCCGACAGAGTGGCTCAAAACGACGGGCGTAGACGTTACGTTGCCGGCGCCATCGGTCCCCTGACCGTCTCTCTCACCAATGTCGTCGATTCAAATGACACTTCATTCCGCCCAGTCACCTTCGATCAGGTCAAGCAAACCTATCGCCACCAAATCGACGCTCTACTCGAAGCGAACTGCGACATTCTCATGGTCGAAACTATCTTCGACTCGCTCAACGCTAAGGCCGCGCTCGTCGCAATTAAGGAATCAGGCACCAAAGCCCCCGTCATCATTTCCGCGGCAGTGGGTCGTGGAGGAGAAACCATGATCTCCGCCCAAAAAGTAGAAGCCCTCTGGAATACCTTTTCCCACGTCGACCCACTTGCCATCGGTCTAAACTGCTCTTTGGGGCCGGACTTGATGGAGCCCTTTCTCCGTGACCTTGGCAAAGCCGCCACTACGAATATCTCATGCTACCCGAATGCAGGCTTACCCAATCCTCTTGCCCCAACCGGCTTCGACCTTGAACCACAGCACATGCATGACTACATCGCTGGCTTTGCCGAGGCCGGACTTCTTAACCTCGCCGGTGGCTGCTGCGGCAACACCCCCGAGCACATCGCCGCCATCGCAAAATCCGTGCAAGGCAAAGCCCCCCGCCCCATCCCAAATCTCACCACCTCGTAGTTTACTTTCCTGACTCAGAGTTAAAACTCTCAAAGCTCTATTCTCAAATGTCATTAGTCCCACGTCTCCTCCGCCTTTCAGGCACTGAAGCTTACAATCATACCCCCGATAAGAATTTCCTGATGATCGGGGAGCGGACGAATGTTGCCGGCTCTCCCCGCTTCCGCAAACTGATTAAAGAAGACAAGCTGGAAGATGCGCTGGAGGTCGCTCGTCAACAGGTAGAAAACGGGGCGAACGTTATCGATATTTGTTTCGATGACGGACTGATCGATGGAAAGGTCATGATGGCCAAATTCCTCGACCTCATTCAAGCTGAGCCCGATATCCAGGCCGTTCCCATCATGGTGGACTCCTCAAAATGGGAAATCATCGAGGAAGGCCTTAAACACCTTCAAGGAAAGGGAATCGTAAACTCCATCTCCCTGAAGGAAGGAGAAGAAGCCTTTAAAAATAACGCCAGCCACGTCCTAAACTACGGTGCCGCCGTAGTAGTCATGGCTTTCGACGAACAAGGCCAAGCTGCCACCTACGAGGACAAATGCCGCATCTGCAAACGGGCCTATGACATCCTTGTCAACGAAGTCGGGTTCCCCCCTCAGGATATCATCTTTGATCCCAATATTCTCACCGTCGCCACCGGTATCGAGGAACACAACAACTACGCTCTCGATTTCATCAATGCAACAAGCTGGATCAAGGAAAACCTCCCCTTTGCAAAAGTTTCGGGCGGCGTCTCTAATATCTCCTTCTCCTTCCGGGGCAACAACGCGGTCCGCGAAGCCATGCACTCGGCCTTCCTCTACCACGCCACCCAGGCAGGGATGGACATGGGTATCGTCAACGCTGGCATGCTTGAAGTTTACGACGAAATTCCAAAGAACCTTCTCATCGCAGTAGAAGACGTCCTCCTCAACAAAGACGATGGAGCAACAGAACGCCTACTTGACCTCGCCGAAGAATTCAAAGGCCAAGGAGCCAAAAAACTTATCGAAGATCTCAGCTGGCGCGAACAACCAGTCGAAAAACGACTCGAATACTCTCTTCTCAAGGGTATTGATAAATTCATCGATATCGACACGGAAGAAGCTCTCTCAAAGTACGAGAAACCCCTGACCGTAATCGAGGGCCCCCTCATGGATGGCATGGGTATCGTGGGCGACCTCTTCGGAGCCGGAAAAATGTTCCTCCCCCAGGTCGTCAAATCCGCCCGCGTCATGAAGAAATCCGTCGCATGGCTTGAGCCTCTGATGGAAAAAGAACGTGAGGAAAAAATCGTAGAGCAAGCAACCCGCCTTTGCTCGGAGGATCCTGGCATCTCAGAAGCTGAAGCTCGCGCCATCGCCACAAAATCCTTCTCAAACGGCAAAGTCATCATGGCAACTGTCAAAGGTGATGTTCACGACATTGGCAAGAACATCGTCGGCGTTGTCCTAACCTGCAACGGATTCGATGTCGTCGACATGGGCGTCATGGTTCCTTGCGAAAAAATCCTTGAAGCAGTCGAAGAACACAACGCCGACATCATTGGACTTTCTGGACTCATCACTCCTTCACTAGACGAAATGATCACCGTCGCCAAAGAAGCCGAAAAACGCGGTTTCGGCAGAAAAAGCATCCCCATTCTTATCGGCGGGGCAACGACCAGTGCTGCCCACACTGCCATCAAAATTGCCGATTACTACTCGGGGCCTCTCGTTCATGTTCTCGATGCCTCCCGGTCTGTTCCCGTTACCACTGCCCTTCTCTCGGAAGACCGGCAAAAATTCATCGACACCAACGAAGAGAACCACCAAAAGGCCCGCGAAAAGTTCGCCGGAGGCAAAAAGAAGGAGGCTCTCTCCCTTGCAAACGCCCAGACCAATAAAGTCAAATTTGATTGGGCGAACTACAACCCGCCGATTCCCGAATTCACCGGAACCCGCACCATCGAGTCACAGTCCCTACGCGAACTTGTAAACTACATCGACTGGACTCCCTTCTTCCACACCTGGGAACTTCGGGGCGTCTGGAATCCTGAAACCGAAACTCTCAAAACGAAAAATGAAGAAGGAGCAAAGGTCGCCAAAGATCTCTACCTCGAGGCCAAAGAACTCCTTGAAAAAATCATCGCTAAAAAACGCTTCACAGCATCCGGAATCTACGGATTTTTTCCAGCGAAAGCTGTAGGCGACGATATCCATCTACCGGAACACGACACCACCTTCCACACCCTTCGCCAGCAAAATAAAAAATCAGGGAAGCCCAACTACGCGCTCAGCGACTACGTGGCTCCGGAGGGAGATCATATCGGAGGCTTTGTCGTTGGAATTCACGGAGCCGATGAATGGGCAGCTGAACTCCGTGAGAAAAACAACATTGACGAAGCCCTCATGGTCCAAGCTCTGGCCGACCGCTTTGCCGAAGCCTTTGCCGAACTTCTTCATCACCGTGCCCGTATCGCATGGGGAATTGAACGCCCCGGACAGTTCAACCAATCGGAGCTGATCCACGAGAAGTATCAAGGTATCCGCCCTGCCCCCGGCTACCCGAGTCAGCCTGATCATACTGAAAAGCCCACCTTGTTTAAACTACTCAAAACCAAAGAGGAAATCGGAGTTGAACTCACCGAGTCCTGCGCAATGCACCCCGGCTCGGCAGTCTGCGGACTCTACTTCTCCCACCCCGACTCTCATTACTTCATGATCGACAACCTTCAGAAAGACCAAATCGAGGACTACGCGGCACGAAAGGAGATCACGAAGGAAGAAGCTGAAAAATGGCTTGGACCATGGCTTGGATACTAACCCCCCCTCGCTTTCCACTCTACAACTAACTTAGCTCAGTAAGTTGGGAGAGTTGGCGTCGCTAACTGTTATTCTTTTAGCCATTGCCTTGGCACCATACGTATCGTTTTCGTTATCGGGGTCTCATCCTATGATTTCAGCAAGCCGCTCATCCAAAACCCAAATCTTCACAACACCCGCGCTGATGCTGACTTGGAGTTCTTCAATAAATTCCCCAACCATTTTTAAAAAATCGTGGATTTGCGACTTATTAGTCGTTGGCCTCCCGAAACCAGAGCTCATCTCATTTACTTCTACAACCACGGTCAGCTCAAGAGAATGTATCCGTCAGCCTGAATCTTGAACACATCAATGGAACTTTCAAAATTACTCGCGTCGATGAAAAAGTTGCTAGATAGTTTTTCGCTCTTTCTGCTAGCAGTTCTTCCTTCGTGCGCGGACGTCGAACTCCTGCAAACTTCCCGCGCGCTCAACTCCGAAGTTCTCACCGCCATCAAATCAATGCCTTCTAACCGTGGATATGACGCATCCCAGGCTGCCGTCGACCGACTTGCCGCCAGCGTGCTTCTTAAAGACGGATTGATCGCTCAAGACCTCAAGAACCTCGATTCCACTTTCTGCTCCGGAGCCACCTACCTCGTATTCCTCCGCGCCATTGAGGCTCTCCGGCTCCGCAACTCATCTTTTCTCCCAGCCAATGACTGGGCCCGCTTCGCAAAGTTGGGCGTGAAAGACGGGGAAGAAATCTTCGGCCGCTGGAATGCCAACGGTCCCGGAACTGCCAAACTTTTCGCCGACCTCAATTGTGGAGTCAATTTCACCTCAGCCGACCAAGCCCGCCCCGGTGATTTTCTAAAAATGTGGTGGACCCAAGCCATTGGTGGCAAGGAACGCGGCCACTCCGTTGTCTACCTCTCGCAAACACCTATCTCCATCACTTTCTGGTCCGCCAACGAGCCAGATGGATACGGCAAAAAAACAGTCAAAAAATCTAAGATCAAACACCAGCTCTTTTCACGTCTCACCAAGCCGGCAAACCTAGCCAAGGCCACCCACCTTTCCCCCAAGGATCAGTTCCTTGCCGACATGCTCCGCAAGGACTTCACCTGGCAGCAGGTCGCCAAGTCTTGCAAAGTCAAAGCAACCCCCTAAATTCTTTCGACCTTCTGCTACTCCGCGTGGGCTCCAAATATCATGATCGATTGGCGCACCCTTCTTCAAAAACGGGAAACCGCCACCCACTTTGTTGTCGAAGGCCAGATCCCTGTTGAGCGACTTCAGGAATCCTCCTACTTCATCGAAAAAGTCATTCAAATTGGCGACGACCTCTCACGGGAAGAGGCCTCATCCCTTCTCGGTTTTCATTTCCATCGCGGCTACCTCGCGATTGCCCGCAAACCTGAAAACCCTCCCTTGTCTGCAATGTCGGATGGGACTCTTGTCGTCCTCCCTGAAATTGCCGACCCCGGAAATCTCGGCACTATTGTTCGCAACACCGCCGCACTGGGAGGGGCCGGAGTCCTTCTTGGAAAAGGAACCTCCCCATTCAATGCCAAATCCATTCGAGCCTCCGCTGGAAATCTGTTCCGCCTTCCTGTGAGGCGGGCTCCGGACCTTCTTTCCGAGCTCACAGAGTTGAGTAAAACTCACACTCTCATCGGCGCCAGCCTGTCAGAAAACTCCATTCCCATTCACGATTTGCCCCCCTTCCCCGGGAAAGCTGCGCTCCTTCTCGGGCCTGAAGATTTTGGACTCAATGATAATCTGGAATCCCTCTGCGACCATCTCGTCCATCTCCCCATGTCACGGGCAACCGACTCCCTGAATGTTGCTTCAGCCTCGGCAATCCTTCTTCACGAGATGAGGAAAAAAAATCCTGCCAAATAACCCTCTTTGAGCCTCCTTGGGCAGCATCTCCTCCAAAAACAAAGTGTCCGGACTCTTCTAAAACAAAAGACCCGACAAATTCCATTTCCACCCCAAAGTCAAAAACGGTAAACCCATCACATCCTCTCAGAGTAAGGCAGATAAAAAGGGGCCACAATGGCATCGTCTCAGTTGAGACGAATCACGGAGATGACAGTCAGGATCTTACGGCTTAAATCTCAGCTCACTCGCCCCCCTTGACCGCTCTATCGGTTTGGGGGCTTTTCGTTTCTTGCGCCTTTGGCCCGATCAGTTAATCTCTCCCCCGACATGAAAAAATCAATTCTAGCTTTCTGCGCCTTTTCCTTTCTCGCACCCGCAACGATCTCAGCTCACTGCCAAATCCCCTGCGGCATCTATAATGATGACAATGTCATCGAGTCCATGCACACGGACTTTGAGACAATCGAGAAAGCTTCCCAGCAGATCATCGAACTCTCCAAGGACCCGTCCAAAAATGCCCACCAGCTGACCCGTTGGATCACCAACAAGGAGTCCCACGCACAAGCGATTCAGGAAAAAGTTCTCAATTACTTCCTCGCTCAGCGCCTCAAGCTCGCAGAAGCCGAGTCTGACAAGGCAACCTATATGGCCAAACTGCAACTCTGCCACCAGGTCATCGTCACCGCGATGAAGTGCAAGCAATCCACTGACGCCACAAACGTCGCCAAGCTGCATGACCTCATGCATTCCTTCGAGCAACACTTCGGCACTCCAAAGGAGAAGAAGTAATAAAGCCCTAGCTTCCCTCGTCCCCCCTACATGCTCCGCTTTTTCACCTTAGTCTTCTGCGGAGCAGCAATAGCTCAAGCCACGCCTGATCTCGCCGAGATCGGGCGTTTTATTTTCGCCGACACCACCCTCTCAAACCCTCCCGGACAGTCATGCATGAGCTGCCACCAGCACGATCATGCCTTTGCCGATCCCAGACGCGTTTCACCTGGAGCCTCCCCTGCTCTTTTAGGAAATCGAAATGCGCCCTCTCTCATGTATGCGGCCCTGATTCCCCCCTTCGCATACGAGGACATCTTACTCCCGGACGGAACCGAAATCTTCGCATGGGAAGGCGGCCTCTTTCAAGACGGGCGAGCCAAGGATCTCTTCGCACAAGTTAGCCAACCTTTCTTCGAGGTCCATGAAATGAACCTCAAGGACAAAGCCGAGCTCGCGACGCGAATCCGTAAATCAAGCTACAAAGACAAGTTCCCGCCGGAAGCCCTCAAAAATGACGACCAGCTCTCCTACCTCGTCTCCCGCTCTCTCGTTGAGTTCCTAAAATCCCCAAGCTTTCGCCCCTTTGACTCTCCTTTCGACCATTACCAAGCTGGAGATGATGACGCCCTTTCGCTTTCTCAAAAACGAGGCCTCGATATTTACAAAGCTTCCGGCGGCTGTGCCGACTGCCACTTCCTCGAACCACAAAACTGGGACAAGCCTCTCCTCTCCGACTTTGGTTACGATAACCTCGGTGCTCCTGTGACCGGAAAGAAAGACCCTGGCCTCTTCGCAATCACAGGCGACCCGGAAGACGTAGGAAAATTTCGAGCCCCGAGTCTCCGCAATGTCGAACTCACCGCTCCCTATTTTCACAACGGCTCAATCGAAAACCTGCGCGAAGTGCTAGAATTCTATAACAAGCGAGACCTCGAACCCGAACGCTGGGGCGTCACAGACTTTCCCGAAACGGTCAATCACGATGATCTAGGCAACCTTGGGCTAACCGTCCACGAAATCACCGATCTCCTCAACTTCCTCCACAGCTTCACTGACGATTGTCTCAAGGAGAAAAGATCCATCTTCCCAATTCCTCCCAAGAACACCCCGTCCACTAAAAGCCTCAACCTTCGCTTCCCCGACTACACGCACCGTCAGGATCCAAATTTCAAGTCAGAGTGAGCAATACCATAATACTAATTGCTTCCAAAACTCTTACTATAATTGGGATTTGAAGCAAGGGTCTCCGGCACAGTGGGAGGAGCCGATTCATTCGGGCTCCCATTTTGTCTATCTTGCTTTATCGGAGCCTTATCGAGCCCATCCCAGCTCTCCAAATAGAGCACTTCTTTTGATCTCCTAACTTTCGCAAAAAACTCTACGGCGAGCGCATAGGTCAACGAGTCATCCTCCCGAACAAAAGCCACTAACCTGACCGAAAAAACATCCGCGATTGTCCGATAAATCTCGAGACACTCCTGAGATTCATCTCCGTTTAAAGAGTCCAATCGGCCGGGTTCATTGAAGATCGAGATGAGCTGCACACCGTGACGTCCGACAACGGGAAAAAGTTTGCAGGTCATGGCCTGATTGATGAAATAACGGATTGCCAATCTGACTTCGCCTATTCCTACAGCTCATGGGAGCGGGGGCGGAGGGTAGCGAAAACACGAACAGGTTCATTCGCGAATACTTGCCGAAGAAAACCGACCTTGATCAAATTGCAGAAGTTACAATCAAAACTCGACCAGCGTGCCGAAAAACGCCTCAACAACACAATTTCTGAGGAGATATTTCTTAACAACTGACTTACGCAATTTCGAGTAGAAACCGCCGACCATTTGATGACCACTTAGCGATCTTTTGATGACCTTTCATTGATTCCGTGCCTTCGCCAAAGACTCGCCAAAAAGCTTCCGATCATGCAGTGATAAAAGGCTGAAATCGCACATGGTGCGGCAGCCATCAAGGTGAAATGAGTTTTGGCAAGTTGCGAACCAAGGCCGGAATTTTGCATTCCCACCTCAATCGAAAACGTCCGACACTCCTTCTCCTTCAAACCAAAAATCCTACCCCATAGATACCCCAAACCAAATCCGAAAGCGTGCACGATGAACACCGCAGGCAGCAGGGATTGCCAATGGGCTTGAATTTCAGGTTTGGTTGCTCCCACGACCGCCGCAACGATCAGCACAATCACAAGCACTGACACCAAGGGCGAACCCCTCTTGATTGACTCAAGCTTTCGGCCTGCCAAGGAATTTAACACCAATCCAACAATGATCGGAAGGAGAACAATCATGACCATTGATATTACCATCTTCCAGGCCTCCACTTCCAAGATTGCCGACGCATAGGTCTTCGTTAGCAAGGGAGTCAACCCAATCGCCAAAAGGGTCGAACACATCGTCATCATGACACTCAACGCAAGATTTCCCCGGGCCAAATAGGTCACGACGTTGGACGCCGTCCCTCCCGGACAACAACTCACTAATATGATGCCCAATTTAAATTGATCCGGCAGCGAAAACACGGTCGCCACTCCCCATCCGATCAAG
This sequence comes from Akkermansiaceae bacterium, assembly GCA_039768565.1. GTDB lineage: Bacteria > Verrucomicrobiota > Verrucomicrobiia > Verrucomicrobiales > Akkermansiaceae > SW10. The sequence continues at coordinate 17,823 of JBDNAG010000182.1, forward strand.
GGCATGATTAAAAATTGAGCCACGACTCCTAGCATAACCCACTTGGGCATTGTCAAAACCTCACGGAAATCCGCAAAGGTCAAGGTCATGCCCATTCCTAACATGATTACACCCAATCCCACAGGGACCCACTTTAGTTCCGTTCCAGGAATCATCCCAAGAAACCACGTAAAGTGCTCCGGCATAAACCACGCCCATGCGGTTCCAAGCAAAGTCCATAGCCAGAATAAATTTACCAAGCGCACACTCACGATCCCCTAGCATCCGGAATCCTCCGCCTCTTGCCAAGGTCTCAATCACGGACAATCATTTTCTCAATGCCTGAAACACCTCCCGATGATCCTTATCAACCACCTGCAGATTGGGAGGAGTCTGAGTTAAAGCCTCATCCCGGATACCAGCCCATTCTCAAGCGATGGCACCCTCTTCGCTTGAAATACAACTTGATCATGCTCGGAGTGGGAGTCCTAGCGGCGCTGCCGGCACTTTCATCGGAATCCATCATCGACCTTGTATCCGGAGCACTCTTTTATTGGTTTTTGCCAATATATTTTTCACCTTGGGCATCGTTCAGGAGTTCATCCTCACATGGCTCACAAGGGAAAATGATCATTCAAACGTCCGCCGATTCGTCTTTTTCATAGGCCTGCTATTTTCTATCGCTCTCACTCTGTTCATTGGGCTTGAGATGTCATGAGCAAACAATCCTCTTGCTGCTTTGCAAGGATCTGAAATGATATCAAAGCGAAAGTGCCTTACTTTCTCGTCCTTGCTGCTCTTGCCAATACCGAACCTCGCGTTGAACAAATCTCGCCTACTCCCGGCCTTCTCAACGGCTCTCCTGTCGCATGGGATATCGATAACGATGGAGATCTCGATTCGCTCTATGCCCGGGGGTTTTCCGGCCTTCATCTTGTCCGCGATACCATCATTGACGAAGACAGCCCCATCACGAAAGCGCTCACTTCGCAGGGCCTGACTCCAGCAAGAGCAACTCCACAAGCCGATGGTGATGGCCGGAGCAATGCCCTCGAAATAATCCACGGCACCGATCCACTCACCGCCGATCAAGCGCCTTCCGATTTCATTCAAGCAAAACTGACCTCCGGCCAAACCACCCTTGAATTCACTCAACTCACCCGCGCAACAGAGTTGGGAGTTTACTACGACCTTGAGAGCTCCAGTGATCTCACCAACTGGTCCCGGATAATTACGGCATCTCCGGCCATTCAATCGACCGATGGAATCTGGAGCAAGGTTTCGATGGAAATTCCCCAAACTGAACGTAAAGTCCCTAACAAATTTAAGTTGTCCACGATCTTCGCCGACCATGAAAATTATTCCTCTCCTTTTTCTCCTTAGTGCTAACCTCTCAAACGCGACTGATTGGCCCCAATGGCGTGGCCCTGACAAAAACAATCACGCCTCGGACAAGGCAACCCCTCCCTCCGAGTGGTCGGAAGATAAGAACGTCAGCTGGAAAACTGCAATTCCCGGGCGTGGCCATTCCACCCCGATTTTCGTCGAAGAAAAAATATATCTCACCACCGCTGAAAAAGACAAATCGGCTCAATCGCTTCTCTGCCTCGATCGTAAATCGGGAAAAGTGCTCTGGAATCGAGTAATACATAAAGGAGGCTTTCCGGCACAGCTGCACGCCGAAAATTCTCCCGCTTCGGCCTCAGCCCAGTGGGACGGACAAAACATCCTCGTCACATTCCAGAATGACAAAAAAATCAAAGTCACAGCAGTTTCCGGGGAGGGGAAAATCGTTTGGTCCAAATCTGTCGGCAATTACCTACCTTCCTATAAATTCGGTTTTGGCTCCACTCCGGTTCTTTATAAAAAAAGCCTCATCGTCGTGATTGGCACCGAGGAAGGCGGCTTTCTCTCAGCCATCAAAACCTCCGATGGCAAAGAAATTTGGAAAACTCCGCGAGCCGGTCACGACTATTGGGCTACTCCCGTCGTAGCCACCGTAGGCGGCAAGGAACAGCTCCTCATTTCCGGAATCAATAAATTCTCCAGCTACCAACCCGCCACCGGAAAACTGAATTGGGAAACGGAAGCCGGCGCCAAGTCGATGTGCGGCACCATCGTGTGGACGGACGACATGATCTTCGCCAGCGGCGGCTTTCCCGAAAAAGAGACCGCCGGAGTCAAGGCCGACGGAAGCGGCACCAAGGTTTGGCAGAACAAGGTCGTCTGTTATGAGCAATCTCTTCTCTCCCATAATAATCTGGTCTATGCTATCGCAGACGACGGTCGTGCCTATTGCTGGGATGCCAAGACCGGAGAAAAAAAGTGGTCTGAAAAAATCGGCCGTCGGGGCGTGATGGCTTCACCACTTGCTGTTGGAAACCACATTTACGCCACTCTTAAGAACGGCACCACCGTGATCTTTAAAGCGACCGGAAGCAGCTTCAAAAAAGTTGGCGAAAACAAGCTTGGCGATGACACCTACGCGAGTCCTGTTGCCCTCGACAACCAGCTTTTCCTCCGTGTCGGGAAGAGCGAGCGCGGCGACCGGCAGGAGTTCCTCTACTGTCTCACCAAGTAAATGCGCTTTTCGGCCACGGCTAGGATCGGTTCAACCAGGTCAAAATCACCTCCGCGGATTTTGCCGAAAACCCGGATAACCCGGCGATCTGTTCCACCGTCGCTTCCTTGATCCTCGCCACCGAGCCAAACCGCTTCAAAAGTGCTTTCTTTTTGGCCGGAGAAACTCCCGGACAATCATCCAGCAGGCTTTCCTTCACTCTCTTGCGCAGTAGCAGTTCATTATACCGATTGGCAAAGCGGTGGGCTTCATCCCGAATTCTCTGCATCAGCTTGAGAGCCCCACGATCGTGTGGAATGAGGACCGGGTCACTCTCGCCCGGAAAAAAAATCTCTTCCCTCTGCTTCGCCAATCCACAAATGGGCAATCCTCCCAAGCCAAGTCGCTGCAGCTCGGCCACCGAAACACTAAGCTGACCCTTGCCACCGTCCACGATCACCAGGTCTGGAAGGGTGACCGGACTCTTGCCTTCCGCCGCGAGCCGCCGCAGAGTTTCGACGTGGCTTTCTTGAGTGCTCTCCGCTACCTCCGGATTGGCCTCCATATTCTCCCGTAGAATCCGCCCGTATCTGCGCCTAACCACCTCCGCCATACTTGCAAAATCATCCTGCCCATCCACCGTCTTGATCCGGTATTGGCGATAGTTCTGATTGTCCGGCAATCCATCCTTGAAGCGGACCATTGAGGCTACGATGTGAGTCGATGAGATGTTGGAAATATCGAAGCACTCCATAATAGAAGGAGGGCCGTCGAGCGAAAGCCAATCCCCCAACTCAGCCAGGTCCTCGGTCGGCTTGACCGTCGTCGGAACTCCGCGCCCGCGCGTAAACTGCCTTGTTGGACTGAGCGCCCGCTCAATATTCACCATGACATCTCGCAGTCTCGCAGCCTTCTCAAAGTCCAACTTTACCGCGGCTCGTTCCATCTCCACCTTCAAGCTTTTAAGCCTCTCACGCTTGCCCTTCCCACTTAACAGTTCGCAAGCCTGATCCAATTGCTCCAAATACTCCTTCCGATCGACTTTGGCCACACAAGGAGCCATGCAATTTCGAATCACATCTGCATTGCAGTGTTTATAGTCCTGCTCCCCCGGATTACGGGGGCGACAACTCCGAAGCCCAAACTCCTTATTCAGCCACGCCACCGTAGCGCGCAAAGCCCCCGAGTGGGCAAACGGACCAAAATATCGTGCCCCATCGCTCTTCTTGAGACGAGTCGTCTGAAACTTCGGCCAGGGGTCATCCAGATTCACCTTAACCAGCAGAAAACGCTTATCATCCCGGAAGCTGACATTGTAGCGAGGCCGATACTGCTTGATGAGCTTCCCTTCCAAAAGAAGCGCCTCCTGCTCGTTCCGGACCTCGTGAACCTCAAAATCACAGATTGAGTCAATGAGCGCCCGGGTCTTTCGATCGGCCCTTTTTTTGCCCGATGGCATGAAATAACTGCTTAGGCGCTTTCGCAAATCCCTAGCTTTCCCCACATAAATAATCGACCCCAATCGATCCTTATGCAGGTAAACCCCCGGTTTATGGGAGACCTGCGAAAGTCGGGCTCTTAGCGAGGGTAGATCGGACATTGGCTGGAAGATTCTAGGCACAAAACCCGTAATTCACCTCGTTAATAAGTGCAACCCGTCTATTAAGGCGGTTTTTCCTGCACTTGCGCCTGAATAATCTCCAGTTAGACTCCGCCTAACAACTCCATGAAGACAACCTTTCTCCTCGCGCTGATTTTAGCACTGATTCCCTCGATAGCCTCTGCTCAAGAAGTGGCAGAGGTCTCAAAAGACATCACCTTGGTTGAAATTCTCAAAAAGGGAGGCTGGGTCATGGGAGCTCTCGTTGTTCTCTCGATTTTCACTGCCATTCTCATTCTCCTCTACTTTCTGACTCTCCGCCGCAGCACGGTTGTTTCAAACCGGTTCATGAATGCTTCCGAAGCCATGATTCGAAAGCGCGACTACCTTGGCCTCATCGCATATTGCCACCGTCGTGGCGAAGCAGTCGCTCGGGTCACTCAAAAAACTCTCGATTTTCTCACCAAAAACCCGAATGCCAGCCAACCGGAGATTCGCGAGGTCGCCGAAGCTGAGGGCAATCGCCAGGCTGGAATCCTAACTCAAAGAATCAGCTACTTGGCCGATATTGGGGGGATTGCTCCGATGGTTGGCCTTCTTGGAACGGTGATCGGAATGATCAAATCCTTCATGGAAATCGCCAATGGTAATATCGAAGGCGCCAAACAGCTTGAGCTCGCCCAGGGAGTCTGGGAAGCCCTAATCACGACCGCCGGCGGACTCGTCATCAGTATCATTGCCATGACTTTTTACTCCTACTTTCGCGGTCGGGTGCAAAACCACACTGCTGAGTTGGAGGCTGCTGGGACCCACATTCTTGCTTTGGTTGGTTCCCAGATCCAACCGAGCCAAGCTGGAGCAATGAGTCAGCCTCTCCGCGACGACTTCCCGATGCGCGACCTTTAGAAAATCCGCAATTCCTCCAACGTCATGCGAATCCGCGATAACAGTCCCCCTCCCGCCAGCTTCCAGCTTGCGCCCATGATTGATATCGTCTTCCTGCTTTTAATTTTCTTCCTCGTGACCTACCAAATTACCGAGCAGGAAAAAGAGCTCAAAGTGGCCGTCCCCACCACAAGCGAAGGTTCTCAAAAAGCCCGGGTTGCCAACAAGATTGTGATTAACCTCTCCGTCGATGGCGAGATCACTATTAGCGGTGATGTTTACACCAAAGACCAGTTGCGACAGAAGCTCGAGCGGATCGTTAAAGCCGCTGAACTCGCCAATGAAGGTGGCGCCGACCAGCAACCGGTGCGAATCCGGGCCGACCAGGATGGTCGGAACCAACAACTGCTTGAACTTGTTGATGAGATTCAAAAAGCCGGAATTTGGAATATCGATTTCGCGACCCGCTCGCCCAAAACCCCCTAAATTTTCTGATGAAGAATCGAGCCCTACTCGCCATTCTAATTGGGTTGCCTCTTCTCTCCCAAGGGCAAGAGCCTGATAAAGAAAAAGATCCTCTCCGCGTCGACCCGGCCCGTGATCTCTTTGACCTTGCCTCCCTAAATTACAACGACGCAAAAAACGAGAACGATGCCGCAAAAAAAGCACGGGATTACGCAATCGCGGCCAGGAAATTCGATCAATTTCTGAGAACATCTCCGCACAACGAGAAAGCCATTGAGGCGTGGTATTTTCTTGGAATGTCCTACCGCCAAATCGGTGAAACCAATGCCAGCCGGACCTGCTTCAAGACTGCCGCCACAAAGTGGCGAACCGGAAAATTTGTTGAAGCCTCGGCACTTTTTTTAGCCTCGGACGACTACAAGGCCGAGAAATGGCGTGACGCCGCCAAGTGGTTCAAAATAGTAGCCGACACCACCAAGAATAAGGAAATCAAGCACCAGTCCCTCTACCGGAGATTCCTTTGCTTCCATAAACTGGATGACAAGGGCGGCATGCTCCTCTCCTTGAAATCAGTCCTAGCTAACGAAGGGAGCCCCTACGCCGAGAAAGCCCGCCTCTCTCTCGCTCGACTCTACCGTGACTCAAAGAGCACCCGACAGGCACACGAGCAATTTGTCATCCTCTCAAAATCACGGAATTCCAAAATCCGCGCCGAAGCCGTCTTCCAAGCTGCCGTCACGGCTCAATCACTGGGCGAAAAAATCCTCACCAAAACGTGGTTTCGAAAGACCCTCTCGGAAGCCCAGCCGAAAGACGTCAAAGGCAAGACCCAGCTTGCCCTCATGAACCTCCACTACAAGGACAAGCAATGGCAGGATGTCGTTGATGTCTTCCGCATTGGAAACTTTGAGCTCGAAAAGAACGCCGAGCTTCAACGTCTCATTATGGCAGCCAAATCCTACGACGCCCTTGAGAAAAAGAACGAGGTCACAAAACTCTATCAACAGATCGCCGGACTTTCACCCGGCTCGGCCTCAAGCTATGAGGCGGCCTATAATGTTTTGGTTCGTGATCACGAAAAAAACTCCCGGGGCTTCGCCCAAAGTGCTGAAACCTTCCTCACCAGCTACGCTACCGAAAAGGCCAAGGATCCAAAAATCCACTCCATCCGTCTCCTTCTTGCCGAGCACTACTATTCGGGAAAGAGCTATGAAAAGGCAATTTCACACTACCGAGAGCTCAACCTCTCACTTGTACACGCTTCGAATATTCTTGGTGTCCGCTATCATGTCGCTAAATCCCAATTAGCACTCAAAAACGAAAAAGGAGCACTCGCAGCGATCGCCGCATTTGTGACCCAATTCCCGGAGGCAAAACAAAGCATCCAACTCCGGCTCGACCGAGCTGAACTTTTGAATGCAGCTGGCCGGAAAGCTGAAGCAGTTGTCGACTACGAAGCCATCCTTCCCAGCACGCCTGATCAAAAGCTGAAGAGAATACTGATCCTCCGTCTTGCAGCCATTTATCAAGAACAGGAGAGCTGGGAAAAATTCACAGGTATGCAGGAAAAACTACTCCACCTGCCGGACATTGACCAAAAGACCGAGGCCTCCGCGAACTTTTGGCTCGGATGGAACGAACTTCGCCTCAAGAACAGCATTAACGCTGAACCGTTCTTCCGCAAAGCACGAACCCTCGCCCCCAAGTCCTTCTCTTCCAAAGTCAGCCCAATTCTCATCAAAAACGCCTTCAAGGCCGAGAACCTCGATCTTCTCGAAAAGGAAATTAATAGGGCCCGAAAAGATGCGCCTAGATCAAAACTTCCGACCGCCATCCTTCAGTGGCTGGGCGCAACGCTCATCAAGAACGGTGAAAACCTACGCGGCTGGCCATTTCTCCACGAAGGGCTCGCTGACAAAACAACACCCGCCAAACCTCTCGTCTGGAAGCTCTACTCTCAGGCCTCAATTGATCTAAAAAAATATCGAGATGCCCTGCGCGGAGCCGAAACCCTCCTAAACCTAGAAGAAAACGCCTATCGCAAAGCCGAAGCTCACTATCTGAAGTCACAAGCCCATACCGGGCTCAAGCAATTCGATGAGGCCCGTCAAGCAGCCTCCGATGCACTCGATCTTCGGCCCGCTGGAGAACTTGACATTCGACTCCGTATGTTTGCCGGAGATATTGACATCACAGCAGGGAAGCCTGATGCCGCCATCCGACATTACATCGTCGTGGAAAGCACCTTTGCCAAAACGGCTTCCGATAAAAAGGAAGCCCTCGAAAAAGTGATCTCTACACTCAAGGCCATTGGAACACCAAAGGCCCTCGAGCTATTAAAAGACTACCAAAAGTAGAGAAATCTACTCCCACTCGATACTCGCAGGCGGCTTGGTCGAGATATCGTAAAGCACGCGGTTGATTCCGTCGACTTCGTTCAAAATATCCTGACTCGTCTCACGAAGTAGCTGGGTTGGAAGATCCACCCACTCGGCCGTCATGGCATCTTCGGAAATCACCGCGCGCAAGTTCGTAGCCCACTCGTAACTTCGTTCGTCCCCTTTCACACCGACTGTCTTGACCGGAATCAAACCGGCATAAGCCTGCCAAACCCGATCATACCATCCATGTTCCTTAAGCTTTCCAATGAAAATTGCATCACATTCGCGGATGATGTCGAGACGTTCACGATCCACCGCGCCAGGGCAGCGAACCGCCAATCCTGGTCCTGGAAACGGATGACGACCCAGAATATCCGGTGCAATCCCCAACGCCGCTCCCAACTCACGGACCTCGTCTTTGAAAAGTTCAGCGAGTGGTTCCAGCACCTTGCCCTGCTCCTGCAGTTCAAGAATCTTGGGGACCCGGTTGTGGTGGGTTTTGATCACCGATGCTTTTGACTTCGCGTTGGAAGCACTCTCGATCACGTCGGGATAAAGAGTTCCCTGGGCCAGCATCTCGGCATTTCCGACGGAATCCCAAAACACTTTGATAAACAGGTTTCCGATAATCTTACGCTTCTCCTCCGGATCTTCTTTTCCAGCCAGGGCTGTCAAAAACTCGTCTGAAGCATCTACCGTTTCGATCTCCACACCCATGCGGTGAAAGTTATTCTGCACCACTGTTGATTCGTCTTTCCGAAGAAGACCGTTATCAACAAAGATAGCCCGAACATTCACTCCGGCCTCTTTCAAAAGCACGGCTAACACCGTGCTGTCAACTCCCCCGCTTACTCCACAAACAACTTGCTTCTCGCCAACCAGTTCACGAATCCCATCGATCATCTCACGTTTGAAATCCTCGATATGAAAAGGTTGAAGCTTCTCAGCCTGCAAAAGGAAGTTATTCAAGATTCGTAATCCTTCGTGTGAGTGCGTCACCTCAGGGTGGAACTGAATTCCAAAGAAACGATCCGGCCAGCGTAAACTTACCGGAGTGCCATGTTGGTTGGTGGCAATCACCTTGGCCTCCTCATGGAGGTCTTGAACGGTATCTGAATGACTCATCCAAACTTGGGACTCGGCGGAAATGCCCTCGTAAAGATCGTTGTGACAAGTCGGAGTCAGGGCGGCTGCGCCGTATTCGCGCTTGTTGCTCTTCTTTACCGAGCCTCCGAACTTGATGTTCAATAGTTGCATTCCATAGCAAACCCCGAGAACCGGAACTCCGAAGGACTTCAACTTCTCAAAATCGATATCAGGAGCATCAGGCTCGCTGGTGCTTTTGGGTCCACCCGATAGAATGATTGCCCCGGGCCGACCGATCTCGGCGATATCTTCAGGTGCGTAAAGCTTGGCGAAAAAGCCAAGTTCGCGCACACGGCGAACAATGAGCTGGGTGTATTGTGAACCGAAATCGAAGACGGCTACGTGTTGAATTTCTTGCATCTTAAAAAAGCTAGGAAGCGGGTTGGTAGTTGGTGGGCTCCTCGGTGATGGTGACATCGTGGGCATGGCTTTCACGAAGTCCGCCCGGGGTAATTCGAACAAATTCGGCCTTTGCCCTGAGCTCGTCGAGATTTCGTGCCCCGACGTATCCCATTCCTGAACGAAGTCCGCCCATCAATTGAAAAACGACATCCGCCAGCGGCCCCTTGTAGGGAACACGCCCTTCGACCCCTTCCGCAACGAGTTTGCCGCTGGAATTCTGACCGTAGCGATCTCCGGCTCCTTTTCGCATAGCGCCAATCGAGCCCATGCCACGGTAGGTTTTAAAGCGACGTCCTTGCGAATGAACGGTCTGTCCCGGACTCTCTCTTGTTCCTGCGAGCAAAGATCCCAGCATCACAAGATCCGCACCTGCGGCGAGAGCCTTGGTAATATCTCCCGAATATCGGATTCCACCATCGGCAATCACCTTCACACCACACTCGTGAGCAGCGTCAGCGACATTTTGAACGGCCGTAAATTGCGGCATGCCGACCCCGGAAATCACGCGGGTCGTGCAAATCGAGCCCGGTCCGACGCCTACCTTCAGGCAGCTGGCACCCGCGCGAATCAAGTCCCTGGCGCCTTGAGCCGTGACGACATTTCCGGCGACAACCGGGGTATCACCAAGCTCGCGAAGCTTTTCAATCACCTCCATCACCCGGGAAGTATGTCCAGTCGCCGCATCAATAAAGAGAGCATCGGCACCCGCTTCAAGGAGGGCCTTGGCACGTTCCAAAAACTCAGGTCCCGGTCCGACAGCTGCGCCACAACGAAGTTGACCGTTGGGATCCTTGGACGCACTGGTGAAAGTGATTCGTTTTTCGATATCAGCACCGGTGATCAATCCGGCCAATGTCCCATCGGCATTCACCAGAGGAAGTTTCTCAATCCGACTCTTATAAAGAATCTCGCGAGCCTGCCGCTGATCCATATCCGCTGGTGCGGTCACCAATCGGCCCATCGGGGTCATGACGTCCTCCACCAAAGCTTCTTCGCTAGGAATGTGACGAAGATCGCGACCGGTGACCATTCCCTCAAGGCGACCTTCTGCATCGACAACCGGGAATCCCGAAAAGCCTTCCCGTCCCATGATTCCTCGGACTTCGGCTACCGTCAACTTTCTGGAAACCGTCAGGGGTTGGTAAATCACCGCATTCTCGGAACGCTTCACCTTGGCAACCATTGATGCCTGCTCGTCGATCGGACAAGCGCGGTGAATGACAGCAATGCCACCCTCACGTGCCAATGCGATCGCGAGTTCGGTTTCGGAAACCGTATCCATTGCAGCCGAAACGACCGGAATATTTAAAGGAATTCCTTTACACAACTCGGTGCTCACATTGGAGTCTGAAGGAAGCAGTTCGCTTAAACCAGGCGTCAAAAGGACGTCGTCAAAAGAAAGGGCCAAAGATGGTTCCGCCATGGACGAATCAAGGGAATTTAAGCAACGAAAGCAAGCGCGATTCGGCAATGAGCAAAAAAAGCCTCCGGAGACCGATTGAGATCAGTCGCCGAAGGCTGAAATAATTCGTTTTTGTTAGCAGCCCGGGATCAATCCAAGAAAACGATCTTACCAGGCTCCCCTTTGGCGGCAGCCTCGGCCTGGACTTGTTTCTCGTGCTGTTCGGGCGAGCAAGAAGAATCGATCGGCGCATCAGGCGCCTCCTCACTAGCTTCCACAAGGCCCTTCCCAAGCAAAAATGCCTCAACTTCCTCTCCGCTCACATCCGGAAGCATTTCTCCGTTCACTTCAACACAGGGACTCAGAGGCTGCCCGGTTTTCTGCTCCATTTCCCACCGGAAAGCAGGGTTTTTGATGATATCCTTCTCATCGAACTCCAATTCATACTTTCGCATGATTGCGCGGACGCCTTCGCTCCAGCCACAAAAAGTCTTCAGATAAGCCGTAATTTGAGGTTTTTGATCGCTCATTGGTGGGATTATAGCGGGGTCTCGAGGTCTTGCAACCATGCACCGCCACCGGGAGTCTCGATGCGGATCCGATCCCCGGGCTTTGCTGCAAGCGTCTGAATCCCCTTAAGCTCCTTCCAATATCCGTCGCGCCAAAGCAAATTACGTCCTGACGCACCATTAGGGCGTGGAGCAAGCTCCCGCCGCTGTGTCAGCAACGAAACAGTGGTTTCCTCCAAAAACTCAATCTCTCTTACCAGACCATCTCCACCCTTCCATTTCCCCCCACCCCCGGAACCTCGCCTGATTCCAAATTCACGAACCCTTACCGGAAACCTTTCCTCAAGAATTTCCACATCGGTAATGGCAGTATTGCTCATGTGAACGTGACATCCGCTCCGACCATGCCACCCCGGTCCGGCGCCTGCGCCCCCACCGATCGTTTCGTAGAAACCAAAGCGATCATTTCCAAAGAGAAAGTTATTCATCGTCCCCTGCCCGTTTGCCTGCAAGCAAAGAGCCTCCAGAAGGACATCAACAATCCGTTGGCTGGTCTCGACATTCCCCCCGACAACTGCCGGGCAAAATTTCGGATCACTGGTGAGCGGCGGATCAAGAATACCTGGTTCGGTCACAATCTCGACTTGATCAAGGAGCCCCTCATTCAACGGAACATCCTTTCTCACCCAAAGTCTCAGAGCATATAACACAGCACTCCTGACAATCGCGGGAGTAGCATTTAAATTTCCTGGATGAACATCAGCCGAACCTGAAAAATCCACCGTCAACTTCTCGCCTTTGGAAATTCGAACCCGGATCACCGACCCGTCATCCAGCGAATCTGCGGCCATCACCTCGCTGAATCCTTCAAGAGCTCCCGCGAGTAGATGTGATGAACGGGCATACAAGCTATTCATGTGTCCGGAGATAATTTCAAACGAAACGTGCCCAACCAACTTTTGAAGAACATTCACTCCATGACGATTCGCGACAACCTGCGCTTTTAAATCAGCCTGATTGTCAGCTGGCGATCGCGACTCTGCGAAAAAATAATCACCAATGGCATCAATTGAGGTTGGAGGAATCACAATTCCTTCATCGGCAAGGCAACGCCCATCCGGAGGCATGGAACCCGGGGTCCTCCCTCCAATCTCAGCATGATGTGCGCGATTGGCCACGAACCCAAGCAAATCGCCCTCGATAAAAACAGGACTTATCACGGTAACATCAGGTAAGTGAGATCCTCCGAAAGCGGGATGATTCACAACCACAGCATCCCCCTCCTTCCAGTCGCGTCCTTCCGACACTTTTCTGACACAAAGCCCCAAGGCTCCAAGGTGAACAGGAATATGAGGAGCGTTAACAACCAAGCGGCCATTGGCATCCAAAAGCGCACAGGAATAGTCGAGTCGCTCTTTGATATTCGTGGATAGCGCCGTTCGTCTCAGTAATTCGCCCATCTCTTCAACCACCCCTTCAAAGCGGCGACGAAAAAGTTCCGCTTCAACCACTGCCGGCGCTGTCCCTGAAGATTCGTCACGCCCCTCCCAATCCAAACGCACAGAGCCTCGTGACCCCCGATAAACCCGCCATCCCTTCTCGAGCAGAAGAGTAGAAAAACCATCTTGTTCGAGAGTCAGGTCATCCACCAGCTCCCCTCGCTCAAACCGCTCCGCATCCAAGTCAGGTGATTTTCCTACCAACTCCACTCTCAATGCAACCCATTCAATTTCGCGATCAGCAGGGCGGGCATCTCCATAGAGTTCACGATATCTCACCTCAAAGGATTCTCTCAAATCCGTCTCGGAAACATTCTGCCCCGCTTCTATTTCGATACTGGAATCCTGCCCTTTTAGCCTTAATTCAAACAAACTCCGGTGAACAGCACGCCCTTCCCGCAACTGATCCACTTCCCCAGCAACCGAACAATCCAATAACTTCAAGATCTGCCGTACTTTAATCTCTCGATTGGCAGCCTGATGCAACCCCCATGCGCTGAGCAATCCAGCATCAGCCGGTATGAGAATTTTATTCATTCCGAGTTCCCGGGCCAAGGCACAAGCATGTTGGGGGCCTGCCCCACCAAAAGCCACCAGAGCGTGATCCCGGCAATCATATCCATCGCGGGTCGAAACCTGTCGAAGAGCTTCCGCCATGTGTCCGATCGCAATTTTCCGAAGTCCCTCCAAAAGCTCCAATCGGTCAACTTCTTCTCCAATCTCTTGAATCAGTTCATTCAGCCTCCCTTCAGCCGCCGTTCTATCCAATGGAATATCGGCTCGAGATTCGCTCATGAATCCCAGAAGTAAATTCACGTCGGTCACCGTAAGCGGACCTCCACATCCATAACAAGCCGGACCCGGTGAGCTACCGGCGCTCTCAGGCCCGACCTCCAGCCCACCGTTTCTCCACTGGCAAATTGAACCACCTCCGGCAGCTACCGTTTCGATCTTCACCGCTGGCGCCAAAACCTTTACGGGGCCGATTTCCTGCTCGTAGCGATACCCCGGCTCGCCTGCAATCCGGGCCACATCAGTGCTGGTTCCACCCATATCAAAGGTTAGGACTTGTTCCAATCCGCACGCCTTGGCCAGTGCGGTAGCACCCGCGATTCCACCTGCCGGGCCGCTGAGCAAACTATCCACCGGTCGGAATGCTTCTGCTGATTTCAACTGCCCGGCACTCGTCATCAATGAGAGTGGCACTCCGGGAAGAGCTTCCTCGAGGGAACGAAGAAAACCTCCCATCACCGGGGTCAAATAAGCATTGGCCACAGTGGTCTCCATTCTCGGCCAAAGCCGAATCATGGGGGCGATCTCATGGGAAACACTCACTTCAGCACATCCGTCGGAGCGGAGAATCTCAGCCACCCGCTTCTCATGATCCGGAGCCACATCGGCATGGATCATAGCGACAGCAATCGCTCTGGAATCGCTAAACTTGGACACCAATGCATCTTCAAGAGGCTCCAACTCCCGCCCCTGCCGATCTAAGCGACCGCCCACCCCGACGATCCGCGCCGTGACCGGAACAGAAAGAGAGGGCGAAAGTTCAAACAGATCGGGTCGCCGTTGATCCCTCACTTCCAACAAAGACTCAAAACCTTTTGAAGTATAGAGATCCACCGGAGTGCCTTTCCCTTCTAATAGCGCATTCGTCCCACGGGTTGTCGCCACGCGCAAATCGCTCTTAGGAAATTCGGAACCGGGCGCTGTCCCGGTCAAAACACGCGCCGCAACAACAGGAGCATCTTCCCCCGAAACAATTTCAATAACTTGTCCTAAGCGGAACTTGCCTTCGACCTTGATCCTTCCTCTCTTTGGGATGGAATCGGTGATCGGAGCCCGTTCAACCAAGAACCCTTCAAGCCCAAAATCATGATGCGAAAGTGGCCGATCGCACACCAACCAACCACCTTCAATCGCAACCACCGAAGTACGAAGGACCCCTGAGGAAAGAACCTTACAACGAATCTGGGATCCGGTCGGAGTCAGCGCCCATCCATCAGTGAACGTCCCACCGACATCGATTCGAATCTGCCAACTTGCCATACCTAAATATTATTCGACGACGGTGACGAACCCTCGAACTCAATCGGCCCGGGACAGTGCCCTTGCAACAATTGTCAGGACCTCACGAACTCCCGGGCGATATTCCCCTTCATAAAGAACAACTAGGCTAACATCCTTCTCGTGAATTAATTCAACCGAACCTTTCTTGGAGACGACTTTGAGATCAACGGCATGACCAAGCATTTGGATTCCATCGCGCAAAACTCTGAAGGCAGCAAGCTCGGCGCTTCCGAGCACTTGCACACTTACAATCCCGGAGAGAGATGAAGCTCTGCTCAAAATTTCTTCACGATTCAGGTCGTGAGCCACGCCAAAGATTGCTCGTAGTATTAACTGTCGTTCAGCAACAGGCTGGGAATTCGCAACTGGATTTGGCTGAGAAGAAATTGCAACTTCAGCCACCGGTTTCGTCGCAGGCTGCTCAAAAGGATCAGGCATTACAAAAGGATCCTGTTTTGAGACTTGAGGTATTTCACGAACAGTCTTCAAAAAATTAGCCGACCTGTTTGGAGTTGCAAATCCTTCCATCGGATCCGACATGCGAATCTCAGGTGATTCGAAAGCCTTTGGTGCCGGATCGGCATCAATCGAAAATGGTGAGGCCGGAAGCTCACTCTGATCCCCTCGCTTTGGCAGTTGTTGGATTCGTGTCATTTTAACGACCTCCTCCTGCTGAAGTGGTAGTCGAACTTGTGACTCCTTGGCAGCCTGCTCAAATGGATTTTCCGCCCTCTCGGACGAACCGTTTTGAACGGCTGCGAACGGATTGGAAGGGTCGGGCTTCATGAGTCAGAAGAAATCTAAATTCGCTTAAACAGCAAGACGCTTGAGCTTGCGCTTGATCGACAACTTGGTGGCGGTCGGTAAGCGATCTACAAAAAGCACCCCGTTTAAGTGATCAGTTTCATGCTGGATTGCACGTGACAACAAGCCGTCGGTCTCAACGAGGATCTTACGACCATCCAACAACTCAAGAGTCGCCTTTACCTGAGTCGGTCGCCGGACTTCAGCATTAATTCCCTCGATGCTAAGACATCCTTCGGTCACTGACTCTTTCTCACTTCCAAATTCAAGGGAGGGATTAATAAAAACCAAAGGCATCAGATCATCGAGAGAGGTCTCTTGTCCGTCGACTTTCAAAAAGGTAATGCACTCTGGGTCATGAGACACATCGACCACAGCCATTTGAATATCGCGATCCACCTGGGGCGCAGCAAGTCCAACTCCCTGGGCATGAACCATTGTTTCAATCAAATCCTCTCCGAATTGCTTCAGCTCGTCGGTCACCTCGGTAACTTTGCGGCATTTTTTGCGGAGAACCGGATTTCCGTATTGGGTAATTTCAAGAATCATGATCAGGGACTTTCGGAGGAAGGTGGAATGCTGCCTGACTGAGGCTTATCGACCAGATAGTAAATCTCTTTTTCGGAATATCCTGCGTCAATTGCCGCACTGTGGGCCCGCAAAATAGCCTCAAACGGGCATTCCTTGTCAACCCGAAGCGCAAGCTTCAAGCCCGATCTCTCTTTTAAATTAGCGATAAGGTATTCCTTCAGCAAGCCCTGAACCACGGGTGTTCCATCTAGTTCCGCGCGACCATCCTTCCCCAGAGACAAGGTCGAACGGGTTTGCTTTGTCGTCGTCACCTTCATCGAATGAGCCGATGGCAGCGAAACCTGAATCTCCGGCTTAAGCTTCTTTTTCTCAAAATCATCCGAATCCTTCATTGTAACAATGAAGAAGAACAAAAGAGTCACTAATATATCAATTAGAGAAACAATTGAAACCGTGGTAGGTTTCCGGGCTATGCGATGGAATTCCACTCGAGAAGTTTTTAATATTTATCACGGAAGAATACGTGTTGGTGGCAGGCCGAGACCACCCGGCCGAGCAGCACTTCAAGCCGAGCTGAAAAGAGCTCGATCTTTCGACTGAAAACACCTTGGGCAATCACCGCAGGAACGGTAATTGCAATTCCAACAATCGTCGTGCTGAGAGCGGTCGCAATCCCTGACCGGATCCGTTCGTTGTCATCCAAATCGGAGAAGGCAGTGACCAATCCACTTGCTGTCCCCAATAATCCAAGGAGTGGTGAAATGGTAATGATGACATCAAGAACAGACATCCCCGCATTCATGCGTACGATCTCTTCACGTGCGGAAGATTGCACCGCTTCCTGCACCTCGCCCTGGGTTTTTCCCACATTTTTGAGGGCAACCGAACAGAGGCGGGAAAGTGAATTTTCCTCGCGGGCAAATTCATTTTGTAGTTTGGCGAATGTCCCGGCTTCAAGATGACCCTCGAAATTCTCGACTTCACGCCCCAGTTCGTCAGGGACGATTCTCGAACGTTTCAGACTGATCGACTTTAAAAGGATGACGGTTAAAGCAACCACCGAACAAAGCCCAAGGAGAACCATAAAGAATCCACCTCCCCTAAAAAAATTCCACGACGTTTCGAGTGCTTCAGAAAATTCCATATTTTTGATTAATGATAATTGAAAGTGACAATAATTTCGAGGGGGTCTCCTTCGAGCTCCTTGACCACATCTTTTGGCATCTTTGGGATGTTGATCACACTCAGTGACCGTAAAATCATTCCCCATTGCGTCCCTGACGCACCCACCATCGCCATTTGCCTCTGGCGAGAAACCTTGCCGTTCTTGTTCACGATAAAATAGAGCGTAACATTACCCGGAGCAAGAAGAGAGCGATTCCTGACATTCTCCATTTGCCAGGCCGTTTCGAGCTTCTTAAAAATCGCTCCCTGATATCGGCCAATCGCAGTATTTGAGACATTAAGCGATCCCTTGCCATTTGCACTAATCACACCAGCAAGACGGGTTTTACGCGATCGCGGAGCAAACCCACCGTCCTGCTCAGCCGCTTCTCGTAGATCCTGGGTAGGCCGCTCGGGCATTGTCTCTTCGACCTTCACGGCCTGGGGCTTAGGCTGGTCTTTTTTTTGACCGTCACCAACTTCCTCCCCCAACAAAGCAAGAGCTTCCTCGATGGAGGCCAATTCATCTTTTGGCATTGGGGGCGTCATATCCTCGGCAAGCTCTAGCGCGGGATCCTTCACGAGTGGATCGGCATCGCCGGTCGTCCTAGCGACCTCCTGATTAATTTGGTCGTCTCCCTTCCCGACATCCACTGCATCAGCCATTCCGGCACTCCCACCTACAGCATTGCCCTCTGCAAAGTTGGAATCAAAA
Source organism: Akkermansiaceae bacterium (assembly GCA_039768565.1). Classification (GTDB taxonomy): domain Bacteria; phylum Verrucomicrobiota; class Verrucomicrobiia; order Verrucomicrobiales; family Akkermansiaceae; genus SW10. Next base: position 35,938 of record JBDNAG010000182.1, read on the forward strand.
GTCTTAGGATCACTTCTACGCTCTTCGTCGCCGGTAAGAGCCGCCATACTCTCGTCACCCGCAACGGCTCCTTCATCGCTGGTTGCCGTCGTATCACGCTCACCGATCAACTCCGTATCTTCAGGCGGCACTTTCGACTCCTGGAACTCGCTGGTTTGCACAAAAGCGGAGGATTGTTCTCCCTCTTCCACTTCATCAGAAAGCACGGGCCCAACTGGAATCGCCGGCGCTGCCGCGGGTTCTTCATAAACCATCTGCATCTTGATCCGATCAGGCTGCGGCTCAGGTTCCTTTGCTTCGTAATCAATCCGTGCCGAAAACAAATTTGAGGCCATCAAAAATACGAAAAGGAAGAACAGCCCAATGTGCGCCCATGCCGCTATCAAAAGGGCAAAGACGAGATCACGCCGGGACATCAAACCGTTCATTGGAACCACGGGAGTCTCGCCCCAAGAATCAAAAATAACAACCCCTTAGCCCACTAGAGGACACGCTCCAACCAAGCAATCGAATCAAACTTCAGGACTGACTCCTCCCAAGCCGACTTATCGGCAGGAGCAAAGTCTTCGCAATCGCTTGATAAAAAGCCCGAAAGTCGATCCAAGGCACCAACCCGGGCCATAACACTTCCTTGATGGAGAACTCCCCAGCGCGAGCGCCATTGTCCCGCCCCGGCCAACTTCCGGCCATCGTCACCCAGAAGATCCCAAGCAACCGGCTTCTCAAAGCACGCCACAGAATCATTCATCGAATCCTTCTGAATTAAATCACAGGCAATCCCACCCTGATCAAGACATTGGGCAATTTCCCGATGAATGACGCAATAGCTCTCATTCCCTCGTTTTCCCGCCAACTCATGCCCCCGTGGAATCACGAGAGTGTAGGTCAAATCACTCCGATGATCGACGATCCCGCCCCCAGTCCGGCGCCTGACATAGAACGGATCATCCCCAAAAAGCTTCTTTGCTTCTGCGAGTCTTTGAAAACATCCCAAACTTACCCAATTACCCTTCCAGGAATAGAGCCGTAAAACTGCAATATCGCCCACCGACTTCATTAACCACTCGTCCACCGCCATATTCTCCGGCCCGGATCGCGGCTCATCGTCGCGCCAGACTTTGAGCTTTTCGAAAAGCATCGCCTCTAGGTCTTGAAGTCTCGCGATTGAAACACCATCCAGCCCATAATGAATAGGCTCACACATATCCCCATCAAAATTGAGTAGCTTTCCGCGATACGCTCCCACGGAATGTTCTCCTGAAGAACGTAAATCCAGTTTGCCATGCGAAAGGTGATAAACACGTCCTTATGGTTCGCCAGAAAAGGAATATTTTGCAAAACGAAATCGATGAAGAAGACGCTCAAGGCCATCACCGAAGCTGCGGCAGGTTTGATCTTAAGACAGGAAAAAAAGAATCCCAACGAAGTCACGACACACATACTCAAGCCCATAAAACAGGCTCCAATAAATAGCCTTTGGAAGGCCTCATCACGATCTGGATACACCGCCAAAATATACATCTCTGGATTCCACACGAAGAGCCCGCCCTCGCTTCCCATTGCAAACAAGGCCATTCCATACCCCGTCACTCCCACAAAAATCACAAACGTCACGGTATAAATAATGACCGCGAAGTATTTGAGAACTAAAATCCGCAGCCGGGAAACAGGGCGTGATAAGACCATCCGCAGGTTTCCGTCCTCCGTTTCCTTGGCGACGATATCCCCCGCCACGAGAGCAAAGTAAATCGAACCCAGCAAGAACATGCTGAATCCCATAATCCAGTACGTCGCGGTTAAAGATGACGAGAGAAGCTCCACCGGGATAAAGTTTCGCTTTGCCAAAGCTTCAAACTGTTCACGACCGACAAAAACCCAAAGCGACAGAAGCAAAGCCTCAAAAACCAAAAATACTACGTAACCAATGTAGGTCCGCTTGCGGGCGAAGAGCTTCTTCAGCTCACCTCGTAATTGTCGAAAAAACATCATCGCTTGCTTAAACTACTGTGCTCCAAATAAACATCCTCAAGGGAGCGCCTGACCGGAGTTACTTCACTGACATCCGCCCCCGCTTCGACAAGTGAACGCACCACGTCTGGGATCTCAGTCCCTTCAGGAAAGACCCAACGCTCTCCGGGCATCATTTCACCACCAAAGCTGTTCACAACCCGCCCGAGAACTTCCGGGGGCTCCGCCTGCAACCGAAGACCCGGTCGGTCGTCTCGGAGTTCATTCACGGCCCCCTCATACACCAGCTCACCAGCCCGGGTAATCGCAACCCGATCACACATCTGCTCCACTTCGGACAAAAGGTGGGAATTGAAAAGAACCGTCATCCCCCGTTCTTCCCTGAGCCCCAAGATGAAATCTCGAAACCATTTAATCCCCTCCGGATCAAGTCCGTCGGTTGGCTCATCCAGAAGAAGAATTTCCGGCTCGGGCAACAAGGCTTGAGCCAAAGC
>JBDNAG010000183.1:0-23180 GCA_039768565.1 Akkermansiaceae bacterium
AGTATGGACAATCACAGAGCCTGCAGGATTACCGGCAGTCAGCGCACGTCACAAAAAAATTATGAAGCTTCTTAAGCAGTTCCTCCCCGGCCTCATTTTTTTGAGTCCTCTGGCCAAGGCCGAACAAATCGTATTTAGCGAAGTCATGTATAATCCTCCGGCAGGAGGTCATGAATTCATCGAAGTTCAGAACCTGACCGCCACTCCCTTCGATATTGCACAATGGGAATTAACCGAGGGCGCCTCCTTAATTTTTCCGGATTTCGAATCGGGCCCCGCACTGGATTCCTTTCTGAAGGCCTTCGAGCGGATTATCCTCTGCGATACCGATCCAGCAACCTTCCGGGCGACTTACAATGTTCCAACTTCGATTCGCGTCTTCGGACCGTGGACCGGACAACTTAGCAATGGAGGAGAACGCGTCACTCTCGCCGATAAAAACGGCACTACCCGCTGCAGCTTCGAATATGATGACCGAAACCCCTGGCCTTTGGCTGCCGACGGCGCTGGCCACAGCCTTATTCTCACCGATGACAGCTTCGCTATCGACGACTCCCGCATTTGGACTTCCGCTCCCCCCACCCCGGGATTCTCAACTCCATTGAGTGCCGAGGAACCTTTCCCCAATCCCGAGGTCAACCTCAGCATTGGAATCCCTTTCGTGAACTACGGAGACGCCTGGGATTTCAATGATCAGAATCTTGATCTTGGCTCCAATTGGGACGCCCCCGGCTACAACTTCTCACACGCCGGATGGACTCGCGAAAACGACGCTGGAAACAACGGCGGACTCTACGGTTTCGAAAATTCAGCCCTCCCTGCTCCCGGAATCCAAACGCCACTCCTCGACAGTGGCAACGAGGACAATCACATCACTTATTACTTCAGAAAAGAGTTCACCTACAATGGACCTACCACCGGAGCCAACGTAACCCTCGATGCCATCACCGACGATGGCCTTTACTTCTATCTCAACGGAACTCCCATTGGCGGAGTCGGAACCACCGCTGATGCTGGATGGAAAACCACGGCTACCCGGACTATTGGTAATGCCGCCGAAGAGCTCGCTGTCGCCACCAATAATGGCTCCGCACTTGTTAACGGAGTCAACGTTATCAGTGCCGAGGTGCATCAAACCAACTCAGGCAGCTCGGATTGTGTCTTTGGAGCGCGATTAAGCATCTCCGCTCCCTCCAACCCAAGTCTTCTTATTAATGAGGTTCTCCCCGCGGCCGATGGCTTCATCGAACTATACAATCCCGGAGCTTCAGCAATCAACCTCACCGGTTGGCACCTCAGCGATTCACCGGGAAATCTCACCCGGTATACCATCCCGGCCGGGCAAACTGTCCCACCATCAGGGCTCGTTTCAATCCGCTACGCCGACGCGGGTCTGGCGACCGGCGGCGATGCCGTGGTCTACCTCACCGAGCCTGATGGAACGACCATCGCAAATGCCATCGATGCCGCCATCCCTCTCGACGGTCGCTCTCTTGGACGAAAAGGCGACGGATCTTCGTCTTGGTTCCTCTTTTCAGAGCCCAGTGAGAATATGCCAAATGCCAGCAGTTCATCAGACTTCAGCTTGAAGATCAACGAGGCCTCTTTTGACCAAAACGGAACAACGACTTGGATAGAACTTTACAACCCGGCACCTGCCACCCTCAGCGCAACTGGCCTCTTTCTCGCAAGCCTCCCTGACTTTTCAGACAAGATTGCCCTCTCAGGCGGCATCTCGGCAAACGGCTTCCTCTCCATCTCAGAAGCCTTCGTAGCAGATGGAGATGAGCTCACTCTTTTTCTCATCAGCGGCACAAACACAATCATCGATGCCGCTGCCATTCCTTTTAAATCAACACGCAACTTCGCCGCTGCCTATCCCGATGGCTCCAGCGAATTCTATTCCAGCTCAATTGGTAGCCAAGGAACTAGCAATAATCCCGACCGGATCACCGCAGTCGTCTTCAACGAACTCATGGTCGACCCTCCCAGCGAACATCGAGATGGCGAGTTCATCGAACTCTTCAACAACTCGGGATCAACCATCGACCTTTCCGGCTGGCGTTTCACTGACGGCGTCGACTTCACCTTTCCGATCGGCACGACACTGCCAGCCGGTGGATACATCGTCATCCCCGCCAATGAAGACTACACCAACTACCCAAACAGCGTCGGCCAATTCTCCGGATCACTTGCCAACAGCGGGGAACTCCTCCGCCTTGTCGATTCCTGGAACAACCTCGTAGATAGCGTCTACTACCACACCGGCGGAGATTGGCCCGAGTTGGCAGGAGGCCAAGGAAGCAGCCTCGAACTACGTCACCCCGATATGGACAACTCCAAAGCAAGCGCCTGGATCGCTTCCGATGAAGTTAACAAATCATCTTTTGAGCAATTCACCATTTCCGAGCAATACCAACAAATCACCACACGGGGAGGAGCCACCGACTACAAAGAACTCCACCTGCAAGCCGTCGGCGATGCTCACATTGCCATGAAAAATATTTCCCTCTCCCGCAATGGCAGCGGAAATATTCTACCAGGATCAGGCGTCGCTCTTGCCACCAATGGATCCGCCAATGACGGCTGGCTCTGCCAAGGAACCCACCACGCCAGCAACATTACCAGCGGAGAATTTCACCTCATTTCAAGTGGACACGGCGACGTCAAAGCCAACCGTTGCGAAATCGATGTCATCTCCATCCAGGATAATGACAACCTGAACTTCACCTTCGAAGCCCGTTGGATTTCAGGCAAGCCTACCTTAAACGTACAGACCTGGGACCGATCCTTCGGCGGCACGATTCATCTCAACGTTCCAAAAAATCTGGGAACTCCCGGCTCGGCTAACCCCGGAGCTCTCGACAACCCGGCCCCAACGGTTTCCGGACTCATTCATAGTCCACCTGTCCCAAGCACAAGCGACCCTGTCCGAGTCACCGTCGAAGCTCAAAATGCCGACACTGTAAATTTACGCCACCGTCTTGACACCACTTCTAGCAATGGAGCCTGGAACAACAGCCCCATGTTCGATGATGGCAACAACGGAGGCGACGAAATCGCAAATGATGGAGTCTACTCAATCACCCTAACTAACTATCAAAGCGATAATTCTATCGTGCAATTTTATGTCGAAGCCAGTTCAGCCAACGGCACCTCGGTTCAACCATCACTTGCTCCGGAGAAACCCGCGATGTGGGTCGTAGACAATTCCAGCCATCCGACCGACCTCCGACTCCAACGTTTCGTCATTTCAGCACGTGACCGCTCCGCATCCTCCGGCACTGGAGACTCAGCGACCTTCGACTACGATTTCCCCCGACTCTCCAACCAATATTTCAATGCGACTTTCATCAGCAATGAAAAAGACATTATCTACAACTGCGAGATGCGGAAAAGCGGCAGCCCGTGGACACGATCTAGCAGCGATGATTTCTCACGGATGAAGTGGAAACCACCCGGCGATCGTAAGTTCAGGGGTTACACCAAGCGAGCTGTCGATAATGACGCCGGCGGCGGGCGCGCTTACCACAACCGAATCATCCGTTACTGGCTCTACCTCCTGGGTCACGCTGCCAATGAGAACGAATTTGTCAGAGTGATTGTCAATGGGGGCAGCGCCTCCCTCCGCGAAGACGTGGAACCAAATGCAAATGACTTTTTGAAACGAAATTGGGAAGACGGTCACAAAGGTGAGCTTTACCGCATCGACGATGAGTGGTGGTTCGATGATGGCTGGGGGCGCCAAAATCGAAACGCCACTTGGGAATACAAAAACTCCACAGAGCCGGAACGTTATTCCTCTGAGTGGATCAAGCGCTCCCGGGAAACGGAACATGACTACTCATCCTTTATCAATTGGACCCAAATGGTTGGCCGAAATAACTTCACTCGCGAGGAAATTGAACGGACAGCCGACATCGACATGATGGCAGCTAATGCCGTCGTTCGCGGCTGGTGTGACGACTGGGATACCCTCACCCGGAACCGGGGTAAGAACGGGTACTTCCTTCGCAAGGCCACCGACGGAAAATGGATGCTGGTGCAGTGGGATTCTGACCTCACCTTCAGTAATTCCGGCGCGGCCTTTATTGGGAACCTCTCCGGTGTTCGTAACTTCTTCGAAAAACCCTACATCAAGCAAAGGGTGAACCACTACCTTAACGAGATGGTTCAGAAGTATACCGCTAACTCTCCCCGTCTCGCAGCCTGGTTCCAATGCGAGGAAGATGCTTCCTCCTCCTACCCGAGCAACGAGTCCACTTATAATAGTTGGAATCAAAATCGTCTTGCTACTGCCAATTCCACTATCGGCAGCGCACTCAACACCAACTTTAATGTTACCTCCGGAAACGGCTCCGCCCTCTCAACATCAGCCGATACTGTATCGCTGCAGGGAACAAGCGGTGCTGATGTTTTTGCAATCCGCATCACCGGGCAACCTTGGACCGAGTATCAATTCACCAGCACTACAGCCTGGACCCTCAGTGGAGTCCAATTACGCCAAGGCGCCAATGTTTTCGAAGTACAGGCCATCGATCAGGAGGGTAATGTCACTGCTACCGAAAACTTCACCGTAAACAAAAGCGGCAACGCCTCACCGGTCCTGATTCTCGATGCTGATCCCGGGTCATTCAGAATCCCGATCAATACCACTTTTGAGATTGATGCTGATGATAGCTACGATCCCGAAGGCACCAGCCTCGATCTTAAATTCCAGCTCCCAGTTGGGTTTGCGATTTCGGCTCCCACCCCATCCAGTGCCTCTATGATTTTCGCGGAACCTGGTCACTACCCGCTCACAATTACCGCAACCGACCAGGATGGAGAAATAACTCAAACTGTCAGGGAGATTGTTGCTTATGCCAACGGCGGATGGGATCCATTTAATCAGGAAACCTTACAAGATCTTTGGACAACAGAAGATCTCACCCTGAAAGACGGCACCACACCTTCAGCCTCTTACAGCTTTGATGAGACCCCTAATCGCCTGGCGGTTAAACTTGAAAGCTCCCCGGCCAAACCGCTCAACCTCAACTCACCAAACCATCCGCGAATGTGGCGCGACACTCCGGCGGAAATTTGGTCATTCGCTTCCGAGGTCACTTTAACTTCTGTCCAACAAGGCGATTTTTACGCTGGCATCATTGTTGACGGCATAGAGAACGGCTTACCTATTCGTTTCACGATCGGCATAGAGGACGGCGATTTTCTTCGCGCCAAGAAAATCACAACATCAAGAACGATCATTCTGAGCTTTATCAGCTGGAGCGAGAAAGAGGCTGTCGTTCGAGCCTTCAAGACCGCAAGCGGGATCGACCTTCAATACCAAACCGAACCAGGTGTCTGGCTGACTCTTGCTAGTTCATCAGGAAGCTTCAGCACTTCGCAGGCTGGAATTTTTGCATCAACTGATACTCCCCAGGCCTTGCGTGTGGAATTTGATGACGCTCTCCTCGTTGACCCAAGCATTAGCAGCCCGACCCTCGAAAACCTTCGCATCACCGAACTTATGTATAACCCGCTTGGCGGCTCGCCTGACGAGTTTATCGAAATTCAGAATACAGGCTCAGAACCTCTCGTTCTCGATGGTGTTTCTTTTGACGACACCCAACCCTTTGCAGAGTTCACCTTTTCCAATGTCACACTCGCTCCGGGTCAATATGCGGTCATCGTGTCGGACGAATCCGCATTCCGCGCCAATTATGGAGACGATATCACCATCGCCGGCACATGGGCTTCCGGCGCTCTTTCGAACGGTGGCGAAAACGTCGAACTTCGCGATCCATTGGGCAATACCATCCACGATTTCTCCTATGATGACGACGCGCCATGGCCCCTTGCAGCCGATGGCACCGGGCCTTCCCTTGAGGTCATTGATACAGAAGGAAATTACAATGACCCCTTAAATTGGCGAGCTTCGACCTTCGGCGGCGGGAGCCCCGGGCTTGCCGAATCAACCGACGAAGATGGTGACGGGCTTAGTAATATTCGCGAAAGCGCCTTGGGCACGGATCCAAATCGTGCAGACACCGATGGCGATGGCACCTTGGACGGAGCAGAAACCGTTGCAGGAACCAACCCGCTGGATGCATCCGACTACTTCCGAATCCTATCGATTGCCTCAACCGAAAGCCCAGACGAAATCGAGATCACCTGGGCTTCGGTCAACGGAAAAACCTATATCGTCGAGTCCAGCAGCGACCTAATTGGAGCTTGGAATCTGCATGATACAGTCACGGCAAATAGCTCGACTAGCAGCACGATTGATCAAACATCCAATGTGAAGAAGTTTTTCCGTATCCGCGTCAGTGGACCATAAACGTAGTTATGTTTATTTCAATCTTTGTGATACAGTTAACTCTTTCTAATTTTTCGGGAAGTCCGTCGTAACATACCTCTTTCTGCAAAGATTCATGAGATACAAATTTCTTCTCCCTTTTTTCTTCACCCTAACCGAGGGCACAGCCCCGGCCAGCCTCATTGGTTACTGGGATTTCGAAAACGGTTTCAACGATCAGTCCGGCAATTCAAACAATGGCTTTCCTGTCGGCAACGTAACGCTCGACACAACCTCTCCTGCCGCCGCAGGTTCGGGCTCTCTGAATCTTGCCAACGCCGATGATAGCTATCTCGATATTAACCCGGACTCCGGGATGCAGATCGAAGAAAACACAAACTTTTCCATCTCTCTCTGGGTCAAGTCTTCACTCACCCAGAGGGACAAGCGAATCTTTTCAGAAGGATCAACATCCAATGGTAGCCCGCTCTACAACCTTGGAACTGGCGCTCCTGACAACGGAACTAACCAAATTGATTTCTTTCGTCGAACAGCTGACACTACCACGAACAATCACGAGCTTACCACTTCCGAGCCATTCGGCGACGACATCTGGCATAACGTCGTGCTTGTGGACACAAATGGAGAAGTGAGGATCTTTATCGATGGGATTCTTGATCTGGCAACCAGCTATCCAAAAAGCAATCTTTCGACCGACACGACAACTTTTGGTGGCATCAAACGGACTGGGCCGTGTTGTGGATTCAATGGAAACCTAGATGACATCGGCATTTGGAACACTTCCCTCAACTCCATCCAGATCGAGGCAATCAACCAAGGAGTAAGCCCCACATTAATCGATGAAAGTATCGACTCTGACAACGATGGACTCCCCGATTATTGGGAGCTAGTCTATGGACTCGATCCCGCCGACGATGGCTCGGGCAATATCAACGATGGTCCAGACGGGAACACAGACGGTGATAGCCTCACCCAGCTTCAGGAATTCCAATTTCTAAGCGATCCCAATGACGAGGACTCTGACGACGACACTCTTAATGATGACATCGAGTCAGCCGATGGAAGTGATCCTAACCGGATCGATAGTGATTCGGACGGACTCGAAGACGCGGAAGAAAAGATCATTGGTTCTTCTCCAATTTCAGATGATACGGATGACGACGGGCTCGGAGATGCCTTCGAAGTGTCCCACGATCTTGACCCGAACGACAACGGCACCACCGATATAATCAACGGGGCCAGCGGTGACCCTGACCTGGACTCCTTATCAAATTTGGAGGAACAGGCGCTGGGAACTGACCCACAAGATAACGATTCAGATAATGATAATTTAATTGACGGAGAGGAGGTCAACAACCACGGCACCAATCCGGCGAATGATGATTCAGATGGCGACACCATTCTTGATGGCGAGGAAATCACCCCTGGTCTCGATGGCTTTATCACCGACCCCTTGAGCGAGGATACCGACCGCGACAGCATCACCGATGATGATGAGATTTTAAACGGTTCGGATCCCACAGATCAGGATAGTCCCAATCTCCTGCCCCCCGTTAATATCAGGGGGCTGGTTCACGTTTGGAATTTCAACGAAACTGATGGTGTCACCGCTATGGATTCGGTCGGTGGCGTTGATGGGACCTGGGTCGGAGACGTGAGTAATTTAACCTGGACCCAACAAGGTTTCCTTGGAGGTGCCGCCGATCTATCCGGCCAAAATGGTGATGGAAATCACTTCAACCTCGAGGAACTCGGGATCGAAGGTGAGAAACAGATGACCATATCGCTTTGGTTTCAAAATGATGGCAATACAGACACCAGTTACAATTCACTATTTATGTCTCGCCCTGAAAACTGGGGAATTGCTCTTGAGAATACGGATCAACAAGTTGACTTCCGCTTTGACAACTTTGGTGGCGGCTCGCAAGGATATGATTCTGCCGCGGTTCTGACCCGGGATAGAAATTTATGGCATCACGCCGCAATGAGCATCAACACGGCCACGGGTGAAATCATTTACTCACTCGACGGAGACATCGCTAACGCAACCAAATCCGATGGTGCCACCACCATTTCAGGCCTAGGCTGGGCAATTGGAAACGACGGTTCGGCTGGTAGCAGCCGTGACTTTGATGGACGAATTGATGACCTCGCAGTTTGGAAAAATGCCCTTACCGCAAATGATCTCGAAAATATTTATCTGAACGGTCTCCGCGGAAAATCGATAACAGACACTCCATTCGGTATTACCAGTTTCTTCGTCAATGAAGACGGATCGATTATACTAACCTGGCATTCGAAACCGGGTAGAACTTACCGAGTCTCAGCAACTACTGATCTCCGGCTACCCTTTCGAGATTGGCCAATCAGCATCGAGGAAGAAATGGTTGCTGATAATAAAGTCTCAACCATCCTGCTGCCGAAAGGATTCATCTCACCTGTGGGTCCAAAAGCCTTCTTCGCAGTTCAGGAAATTGAATAAAAGGGCCGGCAGCTTACAGTCCAACTTGGTGACCGATACAAATCGATCGCGCTTATTCAGCCCGATGGTTGTATCGTAAGATGGGGTTTCCCGCTAGCATCGCCTCCAATTCTTTGACAGAATCCCTAGATGCGACTTCTACTATTTTTGCTGATCTTAATCATTCAAATCTCAACTGCTGCCGAAGATTACAAAATAAAGAAAAACGTGCCCTACCGGGAGGATCCATCCACTCTGGACGACTATCAACGCGAACGATGTCTCCTAGACGTCTACTACCCCTCAACAGAAAAATTTGCGACGATTATCTGGTTTCACGGAGGCGGACTGACTTCGGGAAATAAAAATTTCCCTGAAGGCCTGCAGAAAAAAGGACATGCCATTGTTGCTGTAAATTATCGCCTGAGTCCAAAGGTCAAGGTCACCGATTGCCTTGATGACGCCGCTGCCGCCGTCGTCTGGGTTATGAAACATATCGAGGGATTTGGAGGAGATTCCAGACGCATCTTCGTCAGCGGGCATTCCGCTGGCGGTTACCTCACAAGCATGATCGGGCTTGATTCATCCTTACTCAAACGTCACCAAGGGACCCCCGATAATCTTGCCGGACTAATTCCCTACAGCGGGCACGCCATCACACATTTTACAGTTCGCAAGGAGCGCGGCATTGATTCACATCGCCCCGTGATCGACAAACTTGCTCCTCTCTTCCACGTGAGAAAGGATGCGCCTCCCATCCTCCTGATCACGGGAGATCGCGAAAAAGAGCTCCTTGGTCGGTATGAAGAAAATGCCTACCTCTTCAGAATGCTTAAAGTTGCAGGACATCGGGACGTTACTTTGTTCGAACTGGACGGATATGGACATGGAATGACAGATCCGGCACACCCTCTGCTACTCAACTTTGTGAAGCGGATTACTTCAAAGAATCACGAAAAGAAATAGGATCTACCTCCAGCATAAACTGCTAGAAAACAGTTACAATAAACAAGAAGCCTATCAGAGATCTCTCCAGCAGTTTAAAAAGCATACTCCTAACTCACCCCAGAAGCACCCATCTGAACTCCATGGCCAAAAACACGACCAAAAACACGACCTCGGATCCTGGGCCTCGCATTCTTTTTATCACTCCGGAAATATCCTACGTTTCAAAAAAGCTTTCAGATGATGCCGAAAGATTACGAGCGAAAGCAGGGGGACTGGCGGATGTCTCGGCCCTTCTCGTTCACGGTCTAAGCTCCGCAGAAAAGGACATTCATCTCGCCATTCCACACTATCGCAATCTCTTCCAAAGTGGAGAACAAGCCACCCATCCCGGTAAGCGCACCCGAATCTCGGTTGGAGACCGCATCCATCTTGCTGAAGACTGTAAATTCTATCGTCGCGGTGGCGTCTACCAAGCCTGCAAGGAAGACCTCCTTATGTCGGCTCTCGCCTTTCAACGCGACCTAATTAATCACATCATACCTAGGGTCAACCCAGACATCATCCATTGTAATGACTGGATGACTGGCCTCATTCCTGCTGAGGCCAAAAAACTTGGTATCCCGACGCTCTTCACCATTCATAATATCCACACTCAGGAAGCAACTCTCGCTCAACTGGAAAACACTGGAATTCCTGCCGGAGACTTTTGGGATGAGCTCTACTTTGGCAACTTTCCCCAGAACTTCGATGAGTCCTACTGGACCAACCCCATTGATCTCCTTGCCAGCGGGATTTCCGCGGCAACCCACGTCAATGTTGTAAGCCCGACATTTTTGGACGAAGTAGCCATGGGCCATCACTCGACGATTTCCCCGCACCTCAGTCACCTGCTTTATCATAAGCGGGAGGCCGGGGGCGCCTCGGGAATCGTTAACGCCCCCGACCGATCGTTCAACCCTCAGGTCGACTCCTACCTTCCCGAGGAATATGGGCCCAGGAGGCACCACACCATCAAGCCGGAGCTTAAAAAAGACCTTCAAAAGCGTCTCCTCCTCAAAGAGAATCCCTCAGCCCCCATTCTTTTCTGGCCATCACGTCTAGACCCCGTCCAAAAAGGTTGTTCGCTCCTTGCCGATATTCTTTTCCAGCTGATCGAAGACTATAGCCATCTTGGTCTACAAATTGTCATGATCGCAGACGGGCCTTTCCAGCAGCATTTCCAGGGGATTGTTGCTTATCATGGCATCTCCGACCAGGTCGCAGTGCATCCGTTCTCCGAATCCCTTTCGCACCTAGGTTACGGCGGGTCGGACTTTGTCCTGATGCCTTCATCATTCGAACCTTGCGGCCTACCTCAAATGATTGGGTGCCGATACGGCTCGCTTCCGATTGCCCATGCCACGGGCGGACTCAAAGATACCGTAAAACACCTCAATATTTACGAGAACACCGGCAACGGATTTCTCTTCGAGCACTTTACCACCGATGGATTCCGCTGGGCCATCGATCAAGCTATGGAGTTTTACCAACTTCCGCCCGATCACAAGAACCCGCAGATCAAGCGTATCATGGAGCAATCCAAGGAGGACTTCTCCGATGAGCGGGTCGTGGCTGACTATCAGGGGATCTACGAGAATCTCTTGAAGTAGCCGGGTTATCAGTATCCTTCCTGGAAAAGAGCGATGGTCCGCACCATCGCGCCATTATGTTTTTCCAACACTTCGCGCGCCCTCTCAACTTGCTCTTTTGGAACCCTTCGGAGTGCCTTCACAAGGTCCTCCCGGGTAGACACCACACAAATTCCACCCGCCTCCTTTAGCTCTGTGACAAGGGGCTCAAAGTTTGACATGTTTGGACCACAGATAACAGGAACGCCGGCAAGAATGGCTTCAGAGGGATTCTGCCCCCCTTCCTCATGGAAGCTCTTTCCAATGACCACAATATCGGCATGAGCAATCCAATCCCGTAATTCCCCCGTACTATCGATCACGAAAGATTCCCCGCCTAATGGTCGATGAAATTGACTTCTTAATATAGCCTTTCCATCTAATGACGCAACAACCTCGGCCCGGCGTTCGGCATGTCGGGGAACAATCACTGATTGATAGCCCGCCTCTTTAAAAGCATCATCGAGATACTCCTCCTCTCCAGCGAAAGTAGAAACCGCCATTGCCACGGGCTTCTTTGGGAATTGATCCAACATTGCTGAAAATTCTGGTCGCTTCGCTGGCAAAGCTGCGCCGGAGGGGTCAAATTTCACGTTTCCGGTAAGAACGATCGCCTTTTTACAAACGCCAATCTCCTGCCAGCGAACAAGATCCTCCTTTTCTGGAACTCCGACATGATCCAACAACTCCAGAAAAGGCCCTACAAAACTACGAAACTTTTTCAAACGACGACCAGATCGCGGTGACAGTCTCGCATTCATCAGGCCAATCGGAATCCCCAGTCGATGGGTCTGATAAATTAAATTCGGCCAAAGCTCGGACTCTACTGTCACCACTGCCCGGGGCTCCAGGCGTTTCATCACCCGACGAATTAAAAAACCAAAATCCAACGGAGCGTATATCACTCGGACAAAACCCGGCGCCTTTTCCTGCGCCACCGCCAATCCAGTCGCAGTGGTCGGAACCAGAACAAAATGATCACCTGACTTTTCCCGCCACTTCGTGATCAATTTCAGGGCCAGAAGCACTTCTCCAACGCTCACTGCATGAATATAAACAGCCCCCGTGCGTTCGAATTCCTGAGCTCGATCATAAAGCCCGATCCGCTCCAACAACCCACTCCCCCAACCATCACGGCGAAACATCTTCAGCATCCAGAAGGGAGCCGCAAACACGGCTACCAAGGGATAAAGAATATTCCAAAAAACTAAAACCAGGATTCTCATCTCAAGAGACCAATTGATAAATGGTAATTCGGCTTCGGCCGTAGTCCCTGCTTTGGATCACAGAAAGTCCCTTCGGTTCCGGAAGCTCCCCAACAGCTTCACGCTCCAAAACTAAAAAGCCATGTTCCTTTAACCACTTCTCCCACCCTTCGATTGCAATCAGATCACGCGCCAGATCACTCAACCCATCTGCGTAGGGAGGATCCGCAAAAATCAAGTCGTAACCCTTTCTTTCACCCCGGAGAAAAGTCCCCACTTCACGCTGAACCACTCGCCCGTTTTCGCAGCCCGTCTTCTTTAGATTCTCTTCAATGATGCGACACGCACCTCGGTCCTGTTCAACGAAACTACAGGAAGACGCACCACGACTCAGTGCCTCAATTCCCAAAGCTCCTGACCCTGCATAGAGATCAAGAACCCTAGCATCAGGAATCACGGAACTTAGAATACCAAACACCGATTCACGAACGCGATCCGTGGTCGGACGTGAAACTTCACGAGGAACCTTTAAAGGATGCCCTTTTGCTGAACCGGCAATAATTCTCATGGTAAATTGGGAGGCTCGGTGTTCTGCAGCCCCAGGATCGCCTTAGCAGTCGCTATGCAAGAAACCCAGGAACGGTCCTCACCAAGATCCATCATCAATGTCTCATCCCGAGCTTCAATACGAATGTCTCTAAATTCGCGATCCGGAGTGATGAATGGTTGGAAGTCAAGAAGCAGATTTCCGTCTGCCATCCTCACTCTTTTCTCATGGGACTCTGCCCTGACAGGGCTCGAAACCAGCCTTACCGTTGCCGCGGCGTTTCCCGACGTTGATGCAAATCCATTCGCCAAAACGGCATCCTCCTCACCGATCGCCCGGATGTCTCTTGCCACAATTCCTGCTGCTGTTACCAGAACACTGGCACCACCCCTATCGAACCTTATTTCACCTGCATCACGGGGATCCTCTATCACCACATCTTTAAAGCGCGTCACGCTCCCTCCCCGGAAACTGGATGGAATCAAAAGATACCCCTGCAGTCGATTACCCGAAGCTAGACTGCCCACAGAAAGAGGAGATTTTTGCTCCGGAAAAATCGGACTTAAGTCAATTTGCTGTTCTGGAAGGTCAAGCTGAAAACCGGCGGGGAACCCTCGAGTAAGCCTCACCACAGCAGACAACTCCATATTTAGGCCAAAGGCTTTCAACGACCGCGTCATCACCAAGAGTGACCGATCTTTCCAGGCCACGGAGAGCTTCAATCCAGACTCCGATAAGCCTTTCGAAATCCCAGCGCTCGCACAGGAAATTATCCCCTCCCGATCGCTCCCCCACAGAGGGATCTCAGCGTCTATTTGATCCAATTTTAAAGAGTATCCCGGGAGAAGATTGGAAAAGATGTTAACATTAGCATTGGACAGTATGATCACGCCCTCAAAATCATCGACAATATCCAAGGTTGTATGATCCCCCCCCTCCTCAGCGGGGTCGCTTTGCTGAACAACTTGCGGCTCGTCGATTTTCTGCAGTTCGGGTCGGTCCTCGAGGTCATAAGCGGGAGTGGGCTCCACATCACCTTCAACTGAACGAGTAATCCCCCCACCCCTAACCGTCCCCTCCATAGATCGAGCCAAAATTTCATGTATGGTCTCGATCGATACATTGACATCCAGTTGATCGACTACCAACCGTTCCCAGCGATTCTCTCCCTTAAGCAGAGAACTCCACGACACATCAAGCCGGGCCTCCCCCACCGAAAGCACGGCCTCACCACGCTCCGAATCATTGGGGGCAAACACACGAAGCTTGCTCACCGACACTCCCGCCCAAGGCGACCAAGTCACACTTTCCAAATCGCAGGGCAGCCCTATTTTGTCTTCAATCCAATCACAAAAAAAACCTGTCCCCCATGAAGTCGAAAACACAAGATTCAAGACCCCCAGAACAAAAAGAGGCAGGAGAAGCGCAACAAAACCCCACGCGCGTAGTTGCGCTCCAAAGACTCGTTTTTGTAAAAGACTCACACGACAGGCCCCTCTCAATCCCTATCTGACTCGAAAACGAATCACCCTGCTATCGTCCACCAAAACAGTATTGGTCGCCGAGATATCCTGGAGTCGATAAACAAGAAAAACGAACTTCTCGTCAGCAGACTTTCCAATCGCTAAATTTTCCTTTGTTTTCCATAGAGGCGCGTCCTCCTCAAACTTCCACTCGACGCCCTTCCATTCACCCAAGATGGTTTGCGCAGAAGCATCAATATCAGCGATCCGCTTCATGATACCATTGGTCGAACGAAAAACATCTTCCTGCTCCTCATAACGCAGGAGAGAAAGCATTGCTCCGGTTCCCGATAAGCGAAACCCCCATTTCCCCCGTCGTTGCTCCAAAACGATTTTCACCTTCTCTAGTATCTTGAAGTCCCGCTTGCTCCAGAGTGCCAAATATTCCTGATACTGTTCGGGGGTCAAATTAAGATTTTTATGAAATGGAAGAGGCATACCCGGCTTCGCATTCTTTGAATACTCCTCATACCACTCCGGATACTGCTTTGCACCCTCCTTGACTAGATTGATATATTCTTCGATTTCCTCCGGGGGAACAACTACGACTCTTTCCCCTTCGTAGATTCTATTTGGCTCAAAATAGTTGGCTAAAATTTTTGGTGCCGTGGTCTGGGCAAAAACACCTACCGAGGACAGCATAAAAAATGAAATGGCGAGAAAAGAAATCGCCCGGGTCATCTGTTGTTTCTTCATTCTGGATTATTGTCTTCTTTCTGTTCCTTGACTTTTTTGGCCTGTGTTGAACCAACCATATAACTTCGCGTAAGTAAACCCGCACCTGCCGCTACCATTCCCAGAACCAGAAGCAGGGAGGTCGTCTTCATATTCAACACAAAGCGAACACGACTTAAAATTTCAACACAGATGAGAGCCAGCCCCAGCCCCCCAAGCCACCAGCCCCAGCGCTTCGAGGCATCGCAAAATAAAATCAATACTCCTGCCAAAAAAGGAAGAAAAACAATCCCCATGGAAGTCGTTTCCCACATTCCAGCACCACCACGTGCCATGCCATGGGAAATCACCCCAGAAGGAGCGGAAGTCACCTGAACGGAATCGAGAAATAAATACAGGCCCAATGCAAAAAGGACCAAACCCGATCCAGCCACAAACGTTTGCTCTCCTCCTTCTGATCCTCCCGGCTTCATCTTTAAAATATGATCCAGCTAATTCTTATGGTCAACTTCATCTGGATTATTGGCAAAAGCCCACATCGTAGACTCCAATGATTCAATCAGCATCGAACGGGTCGCCTTCCCTCCCTCCAGAAATCTTGCCTTAATAACTAAGGGCTTTGTGAGCTTGTTGTTTTCTTCTGGGAACATTTTGAGGAATTCCCGTTCCAAAATCGTCCCCTTCTTCACAAAACCGTAAAGAGTGACCGCTGAATCACGGAATTCCAAACGAAAACAAGCATACTCCTTATCGTCCGAAAACTCATAGGTATAAAAGTTATCCCGCTGGACATAAACCCTCAGACTCATCGGCTTGGTAGGCCGGGATTCAGCAATATCTTCCGGAGTCATCGGTAGGTAAGACACAAATGACTCCCAATCCACGAGCATTTTTTCTGAGTTATCTTCGAGAAGAATGGCAACCCCTTCATCCTGTTCCTTAACTCTTACCTTAAGGGCCACGAACGGCTTCTTCTCAAGTGCAGCAATATGATACTCATCAGTACTTTTGAGTGTTAGAGGCTCCATGGAATTTTGCTCATAGTAAGATTTCATCAACGGAGCGATCCTTTTTGGGTGCCTGACCCATTTGATCATTTCTTCCTGCGTTCCGGATTTTAAAAATCTGGTGACGACCTTCTCCATGTTCGTGAAATGGACCTCCGCTGCGCGGCGCTCATTCTCCTCGTCCTCCGCGCTCATTGGCCGCTGCAGACCATCGCCCACCCTTTGATTGCCGACTTCAAAGTTCACATTACTATTCGCAGGATCATCCGACATGGTCTGAAATACAACCCACCCCAAGATCCCTAACAATCCTGCTGCCAGCAATACAAACCACCCGACTGGAACAGTCTCGTTACCAGACTCCTCCTCGCCCTCCTGCCACTCACTCTCCGGGTCAAATAACGTCTTCTCAAGAGGCTTTTCTTCAGCACCAAGTTCAGGCATTGGAGCTAATACTGTATTGGACATTTTCCCCTTCTTCTCCAATGGGCTCATTTTCCCCACGTCGAGGCGAACAACGTCCACAGGTTCCTCATCAATCACCCGGATCTGATCTTCCTTACTATTGTTCGGTTCCTCTGCCATCTTCCTGCAATCAAACTGACCTTAAATGAGTGTCGACGCAACTCCAGATCCCCTCTAGATCTCATTCAACAATTAAACGCGTGAAGTCCAAAATCCTAATTCTCTCTGCAAGCTTTGGCGACGGGCACAATAGTGCGGCCCGCCACCTCGCCGAGGCTCTGGAGAAAAAGGCGGAAGTCCATGTGGCTGACCCCTGCGACCTCGGCAACCCGAGTATCAACGCATTTCTTTGCAGAGCATACCGGGAAATCACAACCTATACTCCTAGAATCTGGGCTTGGATGTATCGTTCCACCGACAAACAGGACTTCTCCAAACCGCTCCCTTTCATCTCAAAGACCGAAAACGCCGTCGCCAAACTACTCGATCAATTCCAACCCGACCTCGTCGTCAACACCTACCCGCTTTACCCCTACATGGTTGAGCGGAAGTTCGCCAGAAGACGACGCGTTCCCATCATCACCATCATTACCGACTCAATCGAGATCAACGCGGCATGGACCCGTTCTCCAAGCGACCACTTTCTAATCACCGACAAGCATACCCGCGAGGGACTGCTCACAAGAAACATTCCAAAAGAGAAGATCCATATCACCGGCTTTCCGGTCAGCCCACGCTTCGAGAAGCTCCAAAAAATCTCACCGAACGACCCCCTTGATCCCTTCAGAGTCCTCTTCTTCCCCACCGCTCGCTCACCACACGTCAACGATATCATCAAGGCCGCCCTCAGCCAAGATAGCCACGTAACCGTCGTTCTTGGTCGAAACGTGCGCCGCCTGTATCACAAGGTCCGGTCGCTCAAAAAATCCTTCCCCGGTCGTATCCATATCAAGGGCTGGACCCAAAAAGTCCCAGAACTCCTCTGCTCGCATCACCTCGTCATTGGCAAGGCCGGAGGAGCTACAGTACATGAGTCCATTGCCGCAGAATGCCCCATGCTGGTCCACCACATCGTCCCTGGACAAGAGGAAGGCAACATTGAACTCCTCCATCGATTTCAGACCGGCTCGCTTGCCACCTCAGCCAAGTACATTCGCGAATCCATCTCCAACCTGCTCGCCAACGATGCTAGCCTTTGGCGTGAGCAGAAAAGACGGCTCGCTCAATACTCTCGCCCTTCCGCCGCAAGCGAGGCCGCCAACTTTATTCTCTCAAGAACCCATAAACCGTGACCTTTCTTTACGATATTGGAAACGTTCTCCTCAAACTCCACTTCGAGCGATTCCACCTCGCTATTCTCGGATCTGAGACCGCGCCCCTTCCTGGCGACCTCTCCAAACTCAAAGATCCCTACGAAACTGGAAAGATTTCTGATCAGGAATTCGTGCAACAATCACTCGAAATCCTCGACCATCCACTCCAGCCAGCCGAATTCATCACCGCGTGGGAAAACATTTTCTCAGTCAACCAGCCAATGTGGGAAGTTGTGAAAACGCTCAAAGCACAAGGACACCGTCTCATCTTATTCTCCAACACCAATGCCATTCACGCTCGATCGTTTTTGAAAACCTACCCGGACTTTAATCTCTTCGATCATCACCACTTTTCGCACGAGGTTGGCGGCATCAAACCGAATCCTGATTTTTACCAATCCGCGATCAAAAATTACAATCTCGCCCCAGAAGAAACCATCTACCTCGATGACCTTCCTGAGAATATTACTACCGGAAAAGAACTCGGTTTCCGATCATGGCGATACGATCTAGACGATCACACGGCCTGCCTCGCCTGGCTCGCCAATCAAGGCCTAACTTTTCCGGAGCCTTCGTAAGTTTGACAGCTTCAGTGTAGCCGCTCAGACAAAACAGCGTTCCATCCCAGATGAACGGATTTACATTCATGTTCTTAGAGACCACATCGCCTCCCCCTCCACTTCGCCAGTCCCCTCTTCCAAACGGTCCGAATAAAGGCGTAATTTCTGATCGTTGAATCTCAGGGCTCCCGTCACCGTTCCAAATTCGACCGGCCTAGCCTCTTCTTTAGTTCATCATTCTTCCATTCATAGAGCCGAGCACGTGCGATCCAGAAGAACGCTTTACCTCCAGCTCAGGAGCCACTTGCGCACGCGCCTATAAATCTGCACAGGCGGAGAGCCTCCTCCAACCGGCCCAGATAAGCCTTCACCTGCGCCTAACCCACCCCCGGCCATATCCTCAAGCTGCGCCTTTAACTCCTTCCTTCGCTCCTCAAGCGTAAATCCTACAAAAATCTCCCAATCCGAAAGGGCAGTCACAAACAGAATTTTCACACCCGACGACCAATCAATTTGCGATCATCCGACAAACCATCTCTTTCTCACTACCCCAATTCATCATTCACCACATACGGATCTACCCTGTGCTTCAAACAATGACACTCTGAGTCTAAAATTACTTCATAAATTTGGCCTCGCGTTTCGCGTCGATCCGAGCGGGCTTTAGCTTCTTCCAGTTTTCTGGATTGGGCAGCATCAGGCGATTCATCTTATTGCCATACTTGTCAAGATTGGCATTGAGATCATCTTCGGTCAGCGCCTTGGACTTCACTCCACCTTCAGGGACTTCCATCCCGGCCGACCATATCAAGGCATTTAAAACTACTGTGCGAAAACCATCCAGTGCCCAACCATGGTGATAGTGTCCACCAGTAAAGCCTACCCCACGACCTCCATTGGGGCGCTCGTAGCCCCACATGAGAGCCTGCTCCTTGTTCAAGCCATCAACACCATTCTGATTCCAGAGATTGATGTATTTATACATATTTTCACGTGTTGGAGTTGCCGTGACCAAGTCGAGCACCTTGTCCCGCTCGTCGATAAAGCGCATATTGTAGTAAAATTCGTCTAGGCAAGTCACCGTCTCCGGAACGCCGTTTCCAACTTCGTGATCTTTCTTCACTTTCAAGTCAGCCACCCAGTGGGGATTGACAGACCACTTCGACTCCATCGCTCCCCCGATCCAGGGCTGATAATACTGCTTCCCCATTTTTGGATTTGGATGAACGGCATAGTGCATAAAGACCATTCCCACACCCTTCTTCGCCAGAGAATCCAAATACTCCCACTCACCCGCAATACCGCTCACATTATCAGCAAAGATGAAAATGGAATCAGCATCGTCGAGAACCGACTTATCCTTAGGCCAATCTTTTCCCACAACCACGGCCTCAACATCAAGCCCGCTCTCCTCGTTTAACGCTTTTGCAAGAAGCATACACCCGGCCCTGAATTCATGCTCTCCCGATGCATGACTTCGACTTCCCGCAATCAGCACGATTTTCTTTTTCTTCGATTCCTCTTTTTTCGCGGACAGGAACAACGGACTGACGAGCGCCAACAAAAGAGGTACAATAAGGGCAAGACGTTTCATAATAGCTGGACCCAACTACGCAGAGTTTCGCCTCACCCTTCCAGAAAGAAATCATCGGTTGGGGATAAAGCTATCCGAACAGCCCCTCCAGATACTTTCCAAGCAAAGGCTATTTGACACCTTGAGCCTACTTCAGAGCCTTGTATTCACCAAACTTAAGGGCGTCACCGTGAAGCTTCGCTTCGGATTTGAGCGCCTCGAAAAGCTTGCGGGCAACTTCCCGACCCTTCCCTTTTTCAAGCAAATCAATTTTCTCAAAAGGATCTTTTTCAAGATGATATAGACGGGCAATTCCACCGCCCGGATAGAGGATCAACTTATACCCATCCTTGGTTAGCGCACGCTGGGCATCCTTAAGGTAAGCTGAATAAATCTGATCGCGACCAGTGGACTCACCTTTAAGAATTGGGATGTAGCTTTGATATTGAATGTGCTGTGGAACTTCCGCTCCAGCGACTTCAAGAGCAGTCGGGACCGAGTCCTGAATATAGATTGGGGTTGAGACTTTCTTTCCAGCCTCAACTTCAGGCCCTACAACAACGTATGGCACTCGGATACTATGATCATAGAGGTTTTGCTTCCCAAGAAGACCGTGACGACCGCAACCGAGACCGTGATCGGCGGTGAATACAATATAGGTATTCTCACGTTGACCGTTTTTTTCCAAGGTATCCAGCACGCGCCCAATCTGTGCATCCATGTGAGTGATTAAGGCAAAATACTCACGACGTGCTATCTGAACCGAATGCTTGGTTCTTGGCATCGGTGCTAACTTTTCGTCACGCAAACTATGTGGAGCCTTCATCACTTTCCTGTAAGGATAGGCATCGAGATAATTCTCGGGAACCTTGATGTCGGAAACCGGATACATATCCAGATACTCTTGTGGAGACTGCCGTGGGTCGTGCGGAGCATTAAAAGCCAGGTAAAAGAAAAACGGCTTCTCGTCTTTTTTCGCCATATTGAGATACTTCACCGCGGTATCAGCTTCCACTTCCGACCAGTGTTTGCCTCCCTTCCAAAATCCGTTATTAGACTTATCGGTAGGATCCCAAATATCTTCTTTTCCTTCAATGGGACGATTATATCCCTTTTTCACCTGATTAGGCATTCCCGGCCGGACATCTCCGACATTGTCAAAAAGTTCCTCGGCCTTCATGCGAACATGCCATTTCCCGGTCATGTAGGTGGTATATCCGGCATCGCTCATCAGCTGAGGCCAAAGACGCCGCTCACCCATCTTTGGCTCCTCCTTCTGCGCATACCAGAGGTGACGTCCGGTCATCATCATATTCCGGCTGGCCACACAAATGGCCCCATTCCACCCGCCGGAATTGTAGGCGTGGGTGAATTGAGTGCCATCGGCAAAAAGTTTGTCCAAATTGGGAGTTTTCACTTCGGTCATGCCAAGAGAACCAATTGCCTCATAGGTCATATCATCAGCAAAAATGAAAAGAATATTGGGCTTTTCAGCTGCTGAAACGAGGGAGAGTAAAGCTAGAAACGGGGCAAAGATTCGCATGGAGAAACCCTACGCAGGAAATCGGGGCATTTTGACACTTAACATTCACTTTTTTCGCTGATAACAACTTCCTGCCGGCCTCAGCAGGCACAAGATGAGTCGCTCCAAATCCCCCACCCTCACTCATCGGCTTGAGTACTGCGCCTACCGCGCGTTCGAGTGGATACTCAGGAAGATGTCCCTGGAGACCGTGTTTAGACTTGGCGAATTCGCGGGACGGGCCGTTCATCGGTTTAACCCTCGTCGGAGACTTCAAGTCGCCCGCAACCTCCGCTTCGCATTCGGCGACGAAAAATCACACCTAGAAATCAAGGAGCTTGCAGCGGAAATTTTCGAGCGAAACGGGGCCAATTTCTTAACTTCTCTCAAGATCCCTTTTCTCAGTGACAATGAAATCCTCGAAAGGCTTCACTTTGAAGGATTGAAAGATCTTCTCGAAGCCACAAACAAGGGAGGCATTGTTATGGTTTCTCCGCATATGGGAAACTGGGAACTCATGGCCCAGGCAATTTTCCTTGCTGGTGGAAAATTTAAGGTAGGGACACACTATCGCCCTCTCAATAACTCTTTGATTAATGCTGTCGTCGAGCGACGGAGAAAGCGAAGGGGGCTCAAACTCTTCGCAAAAAAAACATCCACCCACCGCATCACAGGCTTCGTCCGCGAAGGTGGAGCAATGGGAATCTTGGCGGACCAACGCGTTGGCAGCCGTGGCGCGCCCTGCCTCTTTTTTGGCCGTCCCACAACCAGTTCACCACTCCCACATTTGGTTGCCAAACGAGGCAAGGGCCTCCTCATTGGTATCTCCTGCGAGACTGTAGGGCTTGCGCGATGGAAAATCTCATTCCGACACATCCCCGAAATATCAGCGCAAGCATGCGCAGATAGCATCGAACAAGATTGGCGAAGGTCGCCTGCCGATGTCTTTTGGTTTGAAGATCGCTGGAGGATCCGCGGCCCCAAGCCTCTGGACTTCCTCAATAAATATAGGGACGAACAAGATGTCCCCCGTCCACTTCGTGCCGTAAATCTATCCCCCGACGTTAACGCTCTCCCTTTTTCCAGCAAACTGCTTTCTCAAGAACACAACCCGATTGACTTTAAGACGAATGATCACGCACTCAAAAATCAGCTAGAGAAAATTTCTTCAGGAGGCCCGTCACCAGTAGATTTACTAATCTCTCCAAGGTCCCAAAAAAGCCGCATCAGGAAGTTGATTGGAAAAATGCTAGTCCTTTCATCTGAAGATCTCTAGGTTCCTTAGAAAGATCGGATTCTCCACTCACGGAGTTGGGAAAAGCTAAACAAAGACATAGACCGGGGAATCTCCAAGCTCCTCGAGTTCGATCGCTTCGCCAGTGGCATTCAAGGTTCGCTTTAACTCGACCGGCC
>JBDNAG010000184.1:0-18745 GCA_039768565.1 Akkermansiaceae bacterium
CATGAATTTCCGGGCTCAGAGGAAGATGCTTTTGAACAAAATTTTCATGCTCTTGCAGTTGCCTTGAATCAACCCGTTGACTGTAGAATTCACTAATCTCCTTAAGCCGGTAGTCAATCATCACGGGCTCGCATCCCAAATCTTTTAAGGCGCGAACTGTGCAATAGGCCTGCAGGTTGGCCCCAAAATTAGGCAACCAGTGATGTGTCAAAATCCCAACCTTCATGAATTGTAATGTATTGGTTTCACGCCTTCCATTTAAAGCATGAGATCCCCAAGAGGTTTCCTTGGCGACCGAGCAACATCAAGACCCTCCGACTGTGGATATCCGTAGGCCAAAAACATCCCCACTTCAAACCAAGGAGGTAAATCAAAATGATTTAGAAATCTTTCGTTGGTCTCCGGAGGAATACACCAATTGAGAGAACAGGAAGAGATTCCTTCGGCATGCAACGCCATCATGACCGACATCGCAAAAAGTCCGGAATCAACATAAGCTTCATTCCGTTCCGTATTTCCAAAAAATGAGCGGAGGTCACATCCGATCACCAATAACCCCGGTGCTTCATGTCCAAAACCGCGATTACCATTTTGATAGGACAGAGCCTGATCGATCTGGGATCTCTCGGTGAAATTTTTGACGCGCCAAGGTTGTCTATTACAAACAGAAGGAGTCTTCATGGCGCACTCCAACGCCCATTCGACTTTGCTTTGGGGGACCTCTCGATCCGCAAAGGCGCGGGTGGAACTCCGGGATTCAAAAAAAGCTTTGAAAGCCTCCGGCTCCAACTGCAAGTCCTTCGGAAATGCGGGGATCGCTGGCTCACTAACGGGAAAATCCGAATATCGCTCCAAAAGCTTTTCAACCCGTTCGGAAAAGCCCTTCAAAAAATCTTCATCAGTGTGAACCCTTTGGTAGGCGCGGAGTCCGTTGACGGACATATCACCCTGAAAGCTATTCGTAATAAGCTCACGACGATCCGCTTCCTCAAAAAGACTCAAAAAGACAGGGATTTTCTCAACAAAAAATGGAATTTTTCTCACTCTGAAAGAGAACCCTTTTTCAATGCCATGAGCCAACATGCAAAGCCGGGATAGCAATTGTCCGTCGGACATTTGCTGCGGAGTCAAACCCATGATTGCGAAAGTGCCATAGCGGGACGCATCCATCGTGAATGAGTTGAGGACTCCCTGATGAATTCCCCTTCGACACCGGCCAAGCGCAACCACTCCGCGTTTTGCGACAAATGACAATCCAAGGATTCGCAAAAGCCGGTCAAAAATTTTGCCTATGAGCTTCTTCAATTTTGTCATGATTCAATTTTAAACGCAATTCAAGAGATCAGCACAGCTTCCCTGATGAGGTTGGCTTGAGATCGCAAAATTAAAAATGGGATCGTTGCACAAGCTAGAAAGGCGAGGAATCCTCCTGCAAGATTAAGGAAGGTCAATTCTTGAGAGGTCGAAGCCACCAACCACATTAGAGCGGATGGAATTGCTGCCCCCAGGATAATACGCAATTGCAGGGCTGGACGGAAAATAGCGAAAAGCTGTTTCTCAACCAGTGATCTGTTAAACATCACAAGGCCGAATACTGCGAATTGCCCCAGGGCAACACCCAAAAGACCACCAGTATATGCTCCTATCACGGTGGCAATCATCAGGGTAATCGAAGAGATGATCTGGATTGCCAATAACGATTTTGTTTTCTTGGACGCCCTCATGAAGTGGCTTGCAACCATCGATGCCGGATGAACAGCAAACCTAATAGCGAGAATTTGAATGATCATCACGATGGTTTCGGTGGCTTTTTCCTCGAGCCAAAATTCGACAAAGGGACGCGCTAAGAAAACGAGTGATCCACAAAAGGCCGCACCTGTCATAACAGCCACACAAGTAACCTGTTCATAACGTAAAAAGAGAACGTCCTTCTGCTTTTTCTCAAATACCCCAGTTAAGTACGGGAACAGAAACATGGTGGTTTTGTCGATGACCACAATCAGCATTAAAATCGGCTTCATCGCCACTGTGTAGATTCCTACGGCCTCCAAACCAATAATTGCGCCGACAATGAGAGGCAGCCCTTGATTCCAAAGCCGATTGAAAATACTTCCCAGCCAAAGATAGATTCCAAAATCGATCGCTTCCTTGAAAATCAATCCATCCCATGCCGGGCTCATGCGATACCGGCCATTTAACAACCGGCACGTAACAATAAAAAGGGTCACGCAAAGCAAGGTCCTGGCAACTACCATAAGGGTAACAACGGAGATCAAACCATACCCTAAATAAAGCAGGGTAAATTGCAGAGAGACTTCGAGAGTAGAAAAAATGGTATGGATTATTCCCGTGAGATCCAATCGCTCAAATCCATCGATAACCGCTTTAAATCCGGAGGCGGGCAGGAAAAAGAGTAAGCCCAACCCTACCAACGAAAATACCTTGGAAGCAAAGTCCCTGTCGATGCTTTTACCGGCATCCTCGGAATCAAGAAGCGATATTAAAAGATCCTTGCCGACATAAAGAAAAAGAGCGGCAACAAATCCCGCAAGGAGGAAAATCAGCGAGGAACACCGAATCACCTTGCCTAGTTTTTCATGATCATTGAGGGCCCGGTATTTGGCAACCAAGCGAAGAGTGGCATCACCAGCACCAAAGGTGAGTAATCCACCAAAACCCATCAAAACCCCGACAATTGCGAATAAGCCGACCATGTCGGCTCCCAGCTCGTCGAGCATCAATTTTGTGACCACAAACGCCCCAAATATTTGGGGAAAAACGGTCAACACCGGAATCAGGGAATTCTTGATCGTCTGTTTGTTGAATTTGCTCACAACCAGGTAGGGATCAATAAAAGATCCCAAGAATACGGGATTGGGGCATAGGTCCCGAATATGAGGATCTTCAGAAGATCAGCCCGGATATAAAAAACCATATCCATATCAAGGCCTTATTTCCTGAGTCTGCCCCAGCGCCTATAGGAGCATCCCGGCGGCCACGGTCTCATTGGTGCCAGGATCAATAAGAATAAATGATCCGGTATGACGATTATCATTATATGAGTCGTAGAAAAGTGGAGCAGCTGTTCTCAAAGAGATTCGGCCAATCTCATTAAGGGTAAAGGAAGCAGTATCTTCTTCTTTGCGCAAAGTATTAATATCGACCTTGTAGCTGACACTTTGGACGATTGCCTTAGTTTCCCGCGACGTGTGGCGAATGATAAGCTTTGCCCGTGGATTTAGATTTTGGTTCGAGAACCAACAAATCATCGCTTCAAGATTTTGACCTTGCTCGGGGGGATTATTCGCCTTCACCAACATATCACCTCTGGAAATATCAATCTCGTCTTCCAAGGTCATCGTTATCGACTGGGGGGCAAAGGCCTCCTCCAACTCTTTTCCGTCATGGAATACCTTTTTGACCCGGGTGCTAAATCCCGATGGCAGAACCGTGACATCATCACCTGGTCGAAAAACGCCACCTGCTACGCGACCCGCAAAACCTCTGAAATCATGGAATTTTTCGCTTTGCGGACGGATGACCCATTGCACTGGAAAGCGTGCCTGAACGTGATTTTCATCGCCACCCACATAGACATTTTCAAGGTGATACAAAAGACTTCCACCTTCAAACCAAGGCATTTTATCCGACTTCTCCACGATATTATCACCATTGAGTGCTGAAAGGGGAATGGGGGTAATGTCCACCAGGTTATCCAGACGCGAAGCAAATGATTGATAGTCAGCAACGATACTGTCGTAGACCTCTTGCGAGTAATCTACGAGGTCCATTTTATTGACTGCGACGACAACATGCTTAATGCGTAATAAGTTGGCAATAAACGAATGTCGTTTGGTTTGTTCAATGACCCCCTTGCGGGCATCAATCAAAATAATTGCAAGGTTTGCAGTCGAAGCTCCGGTCACCATGTTTCGGGTGTACTGAATATGCCCGGGAGTATCTGCAATGATAAATTTCCTCTTGGGAGTGGCAAAATAACGATACGCGACATCAATAGTAATTCCCTGTTCACGCTCTGCTTTAAGTCCATCGGTGAGCAAGGCCAAATTTACGTTTTCGTCCCCTTTTTTCCGTGAGGACTCCTCGATCGCCTCCAGTTGATCTTCGAAAATTGACTTGGAATCATAGAGCAGTCGTCCAATCAAAGTAGACTTTCCGTCATCGACAGAGCCAGCGGTTGTAAAGCGAAGAAGATCCATTAGTGGTAGTCAGAGATTAATTTTTAGGGGCCTTCCACAAAAACTCCGTTTGTTACGAGGAGTTTCTGTTTGGAAGATTCATTTTCATTAATGATTGTTTCTCCCGAAGCCCCATATTGCTCGACGATATGGGCGGAAAACTTGATAAATTCAACACGAAGATTTTTGAGAATGACCCGGTCACCCCAGACCTGCTTCATGTCTGAAAGCTTGAATCCGGAAAAGTGAATCCGAAGGAGAGGCAAGGCGGCACCTCCGGCACCTTCAAGGGTCACAGTTTGCCAATTTCCAGTTGCCGTAATTTGCTGACCAAGAACGGAACCTTGAGAATTCCCATGATGAAAGAAGAGGCCCGACAGTGCCTTATTCTCTTTTGGGATTTTGAGCTCTCCTCTGATGCGATAGGTCGCAGGCGAAGAGAGAGTTCCAAGTAGGTTCGAAAATCCAAGGTAGGCGTTTTTTGCCCCCTTCCGGATTTCGTAGACTGTGCCCTCCTCGTTTTGAAAGCTGATATCGACCCCATAGATCTCTTCGGGAACCAATTTTTCCTTATCTAAGGTATGATCAAGAGCAACGAATGATTCTTTAACCTCGGGACCTGCACCCACAAATTCCCCGAGAGTCTTAGCATCGGTCCTACCTCTTTCACGTTTGCCTCCGGTCTGTTCGACAACATTCTCTATCGGACTTTGTAGGCTGATTTTACCTTCACTGTCATATCGGACCAAAACCTCAAGGTTGTCACCATTTCTACGGACTAGGAATCCTGCGCGGGATCTTCCGTTCTGAGTAACCCTAGAGGGTAATTCCCTTGCCTTGGCTAGCTCCGGATCTCTCTGAATTTTTTCGAGAAGCGCCCTCGCTCCCTGTGCTTCCTCGAGTTTTCCCAACTTAGTTAGACTTGTAATTTGGGACTTAAGGGCATCTTCCATCCGGTCTGCGAGTTTTGCTGTTTCCAACGCCCAATTCCGCTCAACTCCAAGTCGAGCCTTCAAATAGGTCTGCCGGGGGCGATTGAGAATTTTGGAAGTTTTCTCAGGAACAGGGGGAAGCGGCCAAGTGCTCCGCTCAATCAAATCAACCTCGTTTTTAATAGCGAGTGCATTATCTAAATTACCCTTCCTCTGCGCCTGATCCTGCAACTTGGTTAATGCGGCTGAATATTGCTGATCCAAGGTCCCAATCCGCTTGTCACGGCTCTCATTAGCCTTGAGAGCAGCCGCTTGATAAGAAACTTGCAAATCTTCAACGCTCAATGCCGGAAGCCAAACCGTCATCGACATGAAAATCGCAAAAAGAAGAAGGGGAGAAATCCTCATACTCTAAAAATAGCCTTCCTTTTTCCGATCCTCCATCGCTGTTTCAGACCGTTTGTCATCGGCACGATTTCCACGCTCGGTTTGGCGCGCTGCTGCAACTTCATCAATGATCATCTTCATTGTGTCGGCACTACTTTCAACCGCACCAGTAATGGTAGCGTCTCCCATCGTACGGAAACGGATTTTTTTCACCTCAACGTTTTCACCTTCGCGAGGCTGCACGAACTCTGAAACCGCAAGGATAACGCCATTTCGTGTCACAGTTTCGCGTTCATGGGCATAGTAGAGACTAGGTAATTCAATCCCTTCACGATGCATATACATCCAGACATCCATCTCAGTGAAGTTAGATAAAGGAAAGACACGGAAATGCTCCCCGGGCTGCTTGCGACCATTAAATAGATTCCAAAGTTCAGGGCGCTGATTTTTTGGGTCCCACTCGCCAAAGTCATTTCGATGGGAAAAGAAGCGCTCTTTCGCTCTCGCTTTTTCCTCATCACGACGCCCTCCGCCCAGAACCGCATCATACTGTTGCTCTTCGATAGTCTCGAGGAGAGTTACTGTTTGGAGCTTGTTACGCGATGCATTTAAGCCGGTTTCTTCCACAGCCGTCCCCTTATCAATGGAATCCTGAACAGACCCAATATGCAATCGTGCTCCAATTTTTTCCGCGTAGGCATCACGGAAGGCGATAGTCTCCGGGAAATTATGCCCGGTATCAACGTGGACGAGGGGAAATGGAATCCTTGCCGGATAAAAAGCCTTCCGCGCAAGATGGGCCATAACGATGGAGTCCTTGCCCGCCGAGAAAAGAAGGCCAGGATTTTCAAATTGCGCCGCCGTCTCACGGAGGATGAAAATTGCCTCCGCTTCCAACTGGTTGAGGTGACTTAGGTTGTAATTAGACATTTGTTGACTAAAATGATCAGATTTATTTGGTTTAAGGACCCGAGCTGGCTTTATTGGCAGTTTAGCTCGCTGGCAAGAGCGTTTTGATTTTTTCCACAGCTGCAGGCGGCTCAAGATCTTCGGTATTGATTAGTATATCGGGAGAATCGGGTTCTTCGAATCCACTATCTTTTCCAGTAAATTGTTTGATTTCGCCAGCGGCAACCTTCGCATAAAGGCCTTTCGGATCTCTCGAAGCACAGGTTTCAAAAGTCGCATGGATGTATATTTCCACGAAAGAATCTCCGACCACCTTTCTCGCCAGATCCCGGAGTGCCCGTTTTGGCGTAATCACCCCGACCACCACGATCACCCCTTGTGATGCAAACATCTTAGCAACTTCCGCTACTCGTCGCACATTCTCAAATCGATCTTCATCACTGAACCCGAGATCCGAATTAAGGCCGTGTCGAAAATTATCACCATCAAGAATGACCACAAACTTACCCTCATCATGAAGATCACGCTCCAAAGCAGCCGCAATGGTAGATTTACCGGCCCCACTAAGTCCATACAGCCAAAGAACGACCCCCTTCTGGCCAAGAAGCTCTTGCTTTTCGTCCGGCGAAACGAATCGGTGAAACTGGGTGTGGATATTGTTAGCCATTCAAAATTGGTTTTAAAACTTGGACTCGTCTCCTATTATGCACCGAAATTTTTTTCAAGAGCTCCAATAAGCTCTTCGGTCCTTCTCCGTGCTGCAGCCTCTGAAAGATGTTGGGGAGAATCCCTAAAATCAATTTTTTCGGTGCGCACTCCCAAATTATCTTCGTGAAGCACCGGCATAATTTTCTCAATTTCATTCAGAAGAGCTAACCGGCCTCGTCTTACCAACCCGGCGCTTTTCTCATCACTGTATACCCAAGGGAATCCATAAATGATCTTTAATCCCCGTTCGTTGGCGATTGATACCAAATCCTGCAATAGCACTTTCGCCGATTCGGATAGGAATTCCGGAGACGACTTGCGGGCCACAATCCCCGATGAAACCGATGTCGTTAACAAACCTCCGTCTCGCATGTCCTTGACCTGATATCGATAGAGGGGGCGATTCATCGCGATTTTTCCGATGAGCCCAAAGACATTCGAAGCACCGGGCCGCAGGTCCAGCAAATGAGACTCTGTCATGAAGCCGCCTTGATTGGATTCCCGCCAAGCCAAAATGCTTGGATCACCAATAGCGAAAGCAAATTGCACTCCAAGAGCAGTCTTCATTTCCGAATCGGCAAGTAAAACCGGCTCCAGCATCACTAGAAACGTGTCTCCTTTCTTCGCCTTGGAGAGCGCAAATCCTGTCAAAACCTCCGGACCCATCCCCGCATGTAATCCCAAATTAACCATCGGCCAATTCAGCTCTCGACTGGCGTATCCCGCATCAATTCCAAATCCTGTTGCCGATCCCCCCAAGCAGATTGTTACCGGGCCACCACCAGATGCTCTCACCGTATCATTCCAAGCTGATTTGGCTGTGGCGGCTGACGTCCAAAATCTCATCTCGGGATTCAACCGAGTGGTTTGAAAGTACGAAATTAGCATCCCCACAATCGCTGCTACAATCGCGATTGGGATCAAACCATCCAAGTGACGGTCACTAATCCAACTCTGGAATCTAGAACGCAAAGTAAATAAAATCGTTGGACGAGATCGGCGCGAAGATCACTGTCATAAAAATCAAAATCACAGACGAGCCTTTTGTCCGGAAAAGCCGGTAGGGCTCACCTTTTTTCCGCAAAGACAACATCTCAAGAATAATGACACAACCGACCATCGCAAGTATGGCGACGACATCAAAGCCACCGGATGATCGCAACACCCCAGCGAACGATCTCATTGCCGGACCATTGTAAGACATCGGATTTAAAAGCAGACCAAGCTTTCGAAATAATTCGCTCGAATCAGTTTCAAAAAAGCACAACCAAGCGACGAACACCGCAAAATGCGTCAGCAAAAATCCCGTAATGCGCGGCATTTTAATCTTCAACCCAAGACGGTAGATCAAAAGGAACAATCCATGCATTGCTCCCCAAATCACAAAGTTCCAACCAGCTCCATGCCAGATTCCGGAAACCGTAAAAACGATAAAAATACTGGCGGGCCAAAATCTCGTACGTGAACCGCCAAGTGGAATATAAATGTAGTCACGAAACCAATTGCTTAAAGTAACGTGCCAACACCGCCAAAAATCAGCAATGTTGGTTGAACAGTAGGGACTCCGGAAGTTGAGAGTTAATTGGATCCCCAAGCAACAGGCCACTCCCAGTGCCATCAAACTATATCCACAAAAATCAAAGTAGATTCGGAAGCCAAACATCAACGTATCAAGCCAGACCAAAAAAGGATTTGTTCCAGGATGCACCAAGGCCATTACAGCAAGATTGTCAGCCAGACAGCGCTTAAAAAATAGACCAAGTATGATCCACGTTAAACCTACCTCGACCGCACTCTTATCCCACCGAAAACGAAATCTTTCCAATTGGGGAATGAGAACCTCGCGACGCTCAATCGGGCCGGCGACAATTTGCGGGAAAAAGCCGGCAAAATTTAATGTCGTCAATAGTCCCGGCAACGGCTGTCTGTTTTTTAAGGTATCAACAGCGAACGCAACTAATTGGAAAGTGTAGAACGAAATCCCAATAGGAATGATTACTTGGGCAAGTAATGGGCTGCCTATTCCCGCCACTTTGTTTCCCAAAAAATCCCCGTATTTAAAAAAGGCTAGCGGTAAAAGCTGAAGGGGAATCAAAATCCACAACCACTTGGCTATCCGGCTCGTTGGCTCTTTTTTCTTTAGGATGAACAGCAACCCCAGGTAGGTGATTACACTAACAGCCGTAAAAATTCCGAGAGACTGAAAGCTGACACAGCCCAAAAGAAAAAGGCCCACAGCGGCCAACCCCACCCGATCATAGGTGCCAAGATTAACTCGAAGCACCTTTGGCAGGAACATGCGGGAAACCAAAACCACTGCAAAAGCCAAAGCGAGCAAACCCCAGAACCGTACATCCGCAAAATTCATGGTCAGCCACTCTACTTACCAATTCCTCTCATTAGTTGACGAAAGAGATACCAAAGAAAAACAGAGTTGTAGACTGCATACCGTTTAAACAATCGGCGCGGCTCGCAGATGAAGCGATAGAGCCAGAGCACTCCACATTTGCCCATCCACGCCGGAGCATCACTCTTGGTTCCGGCATTCACATCAAAGGCAAATCCCACTGCCAATAATACCCCCGCCTTGATCTTCGTTTTATTACGATGAATCCAGTCCTGTTGCTTAGGTGTCCCCAGCCCAACCCAAACCAGATCAGGCTTCAATCTGTTGATCTCGGCATTGATAGCGTCCTCGTCGGTACCTTTGAAATACCCATTCCGTGATCCTACAATTTTGATTTCCGGACGCTTCTCACGTAACTTGATCAAAAGTTGGTTCAGGCATTCCTGGGACGCACCCAAAAAGTAATGGGTTAGATCTGCATCAGCGTTTCGAATAAAGTAGTCGAGAAAGTCAGGACCATAAACCCGCTCGTTGCCCTTTGCTCCCAAACAACTAGCTGCCCATGTCAGGATCTGACTGTCTGGGACAAACCAATCGACACTTGAAGTCTGTTCGTAAAAATCTCCATCCACCTGCCGCATTGCCACAATGTGAACGTTGGTAAAATCGATGGACAAAGGTAGCCCCTGATCATGACGAACTCGACTTACGATCCGCCCGGTAAGGTCAGCTGCACCTGTGACCAGACACGGCGTATTGATGACCTCAATTATTGTTTCAGGGGTCACTGTATTTTATTTCGAAGCATTGGCATCACAGGCCTGATAAATCTCTCCAAGGATATCGTTGATGGAATACTTGTAACTCCAATCAGGATAGTGATTCTTGAATTTTTGGACATCGCTAATGTACCAAATGTGATCGCCGATTCGGTTGTCCTCAAGATAGGTATAATCAAGCTTTTTGCCCGATAGCTCCTGGCCAATTCTGATAGCTTCTAGCATCGAGCAGTTGGAATGGCGGCTGCCCCCCATATTGTAAACTTCTCCCACACGTGGGTTCTCATAAAAGTGCAAGAATGCCGAAACAAGATCGTGAGCGTGAATATTGTCTCGGACTTGCTTTCCCTTGTAGCCGAATATCCGGTAGGGGCGCCCTTCCACAATACACTTCATTAAGTATGCCAAGAAGCCATGAAGTTCAGCACCGGCATGCGCGGGTCCGGTAAGACAGCCTCCGCGGAAAACGCCGGATTTCATTCCAAAATATCGACCATATTCCTGTACCAAAACATCTGCGGCCACCTTGCTAGCACCAAATAAGGAATGTTTGCATTGATCGATCGACATCGATTCGTCGATTCCCACATGGAAGGGATGTGATTCTTTAATTTCCCAGCGCTCTTCGAGCTCGATCAATGGAAGATGATTCGGCGTATCA
This sequence comes from Akkermansiaceae bacterium, assembly GCA_039768565.1. Taxonomy (GTDB): domain Bacteria; phylum Verrucomicrobiota; class Verrucomicrobiia; order Verrucomicrobiales; family Akkermansiaceae; genus SW10. The sequence continues at coordinate 10,923 of JBDNAG010000184.1, forward strand.
CCATAAACCTTGTTTGTGCTAGTGAAGATAAAGACTGCGTCAGGGCATACCTGACGGGTAGCCTCAAGCAGATTCAAGGTGCCATTCGCATTCACTCCGAAGTCGGTGAACGGCTCCTTGGCCGCCCAGTCATGTGAAGGCTGCGCAGCGGTATGAACAATTAATTCGATATCCGAGCCAAACTCCTTAAATACCTCCTTCACCGCCTCAAAATCGCGGATATCAACTTTACGAGGGTGGTAGTTCGGAAGCTTTTCCTGAAGTTCAGAATTCGTCGAATCGGTCGACGCTTCCTTTCCAAAAAAGTAAGCACGGAGATCGTTGTCGATTCCAACAACTGCAAACCCTGCCTTGTGAAGAGCTTTCGTAGATTCCGACCCAATGAGTCCGGCCGAGCCAGTAACAACTGCGATTTTCATTTTACTAATTCCTTTTGATAACTTTACTCCTGTGAAATTGAAACTGCGTGGCCATGTGCCACCAGAAGCGCGTGCTGGCGCGCCACCTCCAGATCATTGGCCACCATTTCAGCACACATTTCTTCCACCGTGATTTCGGGAACCCAACCCAGTTTTTCCTTCGCTTTACTCGGGTCACCGAGAAGAGTTTCCACTTCGGCAGGACGGAAGTAACGGGGATCCACTTTGACGATTATATCACCTTCTTTCACGGCGGGAGCTTTCTCGACGTCACGCCATTTTACAGTTGCGATTTCATCGACGCCTTCCCCAGAGAACTCCAGCTCGATCCCAGCTTCACGGGCTGATAATTGAACAAACTCACGAACCGAAATCTGCTTCCCGGTAGCGATCACAAAATCATCGGGCTCGTCCTGCTGAAGCATCATCCACTGCATTCTGACGTAGTCCTTGGCGTGCCCCCAGTCGCGTAAGGCATCCATATTACCCAGATAAAGACACGCTTGTACTCCCTGGGAAATATTAGCGATAGCCCTCGTGATTTTGCGGGTCACAAATGTCTCTCCACGGCGTGGCGACTCATGATTAAACAGGATGCCATTGCAGGCATACATCCCATAGGATTCACGGTAATTCACTGTGATCCAATAGGCATACATTTTTGCCGCCGCATAAGGGGATCGTGGGTAAAAAGGTGTTGTCTCTTTTTGAGGGACCTCCTGAACCAAACCGTAAAGCTCAGAAGTCGATGCCTGATAAAATCTAGTCTTCTTCTCAAGACCCAAAAAACGAATGGCTTCCAAAAGTCGCAGCGTTCCAATGCCATCAACATCTGCCGTGTATTCCGGTGATTCAAATGAGACTGCCACGTGGGATTGTGCTCCCAAATTGTAAACCTCGTCCGGTTGTATCTCGCTAATGATTCGTGTTAAATTTGAGGTATCAGACAGGTCACCATAGTGCAGCTTAAAGCGTCCATCCTCGACTTGTGGATCTTCATAAATGTGGTCAATCCTCTCGGTATTAAACGACGATGCCCGCCGCTTAATTCCATGAACCTCATACCCCTTCTCCAGCAAAAGTTCCGCAAGGTAGGAACCATCTTGCCCGGTGATTCCCGTGATAAGTGCCTTTTTCATAGTATAAATTTTTAAAGTCGTGCCACTCCGTCGCCAACCGCCTGAAGAAAATCCTCATAAGCACTCACCAAGCCATCATCCAGCGAGATTCCCGCCTTCCATCCACTCTCTGTCAATCGCGACACATCCAATAATTTTCGAGGAGTGCCATCCGGCTTGGAAAGATCAGTTTGAATCTCGCCTTCAAAACCGACTGTCTTGGCCACCAGACCAGCCAACTCACGAATGGTAACATCTTCACCCACTCCTAAATTAACCCAATCAGGAGGATTCTCCAAATCAAGCAGGTGATAACAGGCCGCTGCAAGGTCATCAACATGGAGGAATTCGCGCCGCGGAGTTCCGCTTCCCCAGATTACCACTTCTGAATCACCACGTTCTTTCGCCTCGTGAAAACGACGGATCATTGCCGGAATAACATGTGAATTCTCGGGATGATAATTGTCACCCTGACCATAAAGATTTGTCGGCATCGCCGAGTGATACTTTAGCCCATATTGGGCTCGATAGTGCTGGCACATCTTCAGGCCAGCAATTTTAGCCACCGCATAAGCTTCGTTTGTGACCTCAAGCGGGCTTGTCAGAAGAGAATCTTCCGGCATCGGCTGGGGAGCCATTTTGGGATAAATGCATGAACTCCCGAGAAATAGGACTCGCTCAATTCCAGCCTGCCGCGATCCCTCGATTAGATTGGTCGCGAGGACCAGATTTTCGTAAATAAACTCCGCTGGATAGGTCGCATTGGCGTGTATCCCACCGACTTTTGCTGCCGCGATAATAATCTGGTCGGGCTTCTGATCCGCAAGCCACTTTTGACAAGCTCCTTGGTCGAGGAGGTCGAGCTCTTCCCGCCCCGCTGTCAGAATTTCATAACCACCACGGCTTTTCGCTTCCCGCACCAAGGCCGAGCCCACCATTCCGCGGTGACCTGCAATGAAGATTTTCATAATTGAAATTAGGCTGAGCTTACGACTTGAAGGCCTACTAAAGCTTTAATTTTAAAAATTAAGATGCTACCGCCCCCGGTCGTTCACTTAATCCGAAAGTGAAACCTGTGAAAACGTTTTAAGATGGGCCAATACGAATAAACATTCGTGTCGTTAGGATAGATAGACTCACAGATTCCCTTATTGTTCAATTAAAAATGAACTAAATGGAATCCTTTTCCCTCCAGCCTTCGGGAATTTCGGGACTCGCTAAAATCAATGAGTATAAACTCACTTCAACAGCCTGTTGCTCTCCCAAAAACTCCAGCAGAAGGCTCACTCGTTCGCTTCCGGGCCTTACCTCAACCACTTCTCCCGACATTCCTTTAAATGGACCATCAGCAACCTCAACCTCTTCTCCTTGTTCAACCTTCCAATCCACCACGATCTCCTCATCACCCGAATCCACCTTCGCAACCTCCTTCTGCAGGCTGGTTACGAATTCCTCCGGAACCTCCGGAACCTTATCCCCGAAGCTAATCATCTTGCTCACTCCTCCTGCATACGTCACTGCTCTCCCCATTTCGACCAGTGAAAAGCGCGCCAGCAAATACCCCGGAAACAAGGGTTCAATCCACCAAACCCGGCCACGCCGCGTCGTTTTTTGATATTTGAGCCGCGGTAAAAAAACTTCCACCCCATCAAGTCGCCGCAAATTGGCTGCCGCCAATTTCTCACGCTTCAACTGCGTTCGCAGAACATACCAAGCTGGCTCTTCATTCATAATTTTAGCGTCCTAGAAACTTCTGAATAATAGGTAATAAAATCCGCGCCCGCTTCGACCACCGGGTCAAACGCTCCAATCGACCCGTATAAAAATCCGACTTCGCATCGCCCGGCATCTCACAAACCATCGACTTCAAATTCGCGAGCTTTTCCTCTCCGCTAGCCAAATGCGGCCTCACCTGCTCCTTGATAAATCCTCCCACCAAACGTTTCAATTCCACATCCGGCTCATAATAAACCCTGCGACCCGCTACTTCCTCGGCTTCTCTCACCGCACCCAACTCTCGAAGCATCTTAAGTCCCTGACTAGCAGAACCTTTACTAATTCCAAGACGACCCACCAAGTCATCCAGCGACAAAGCTTCCTGCGTGACGTAGAGGAGGCCATAAATCTCACCGATCGACTTCGGTAGTCCCAGCATTCTCACCCCATCACAAAAAAAGCCGATAACCTGAGCCTCGAATTCACTCAAACCAACTTTTGCATCCACCTCGCCGGACATTCCAAAGAAAAAGCAAAAATCTATTAATGTTCAATTTAAAATGAATGAATTTATTGTCCGGGAACTTTGGGCTTTAGCTCCTGACCTGACTCGTCCACCGGATGATCCGCACCACACCTTTCCAGCCGGTCGATCATATCGGCCATCATCTTTTTCAACAAAGTCGACTTGACCGCCGCCAGGTTTCGCTCCTCGAAGGGATCATTTGCCAGGTGATACATCTCATAATTTCCGCCACTAAATTGGACCCGGTTCCCCGTCGACTTCGTCTCCGGAAGTGTGTGATAAATCACCTTATATTCACCATCGCGCCAAACCGTGAAATAGTTGCTGCGATGCGGCCCATGCGGATAATGCATCAAAAACTGCTCCTTCCGCGCCTCATCCTTCTGCCCTGTCAGCAGAGTTTGCAGCTGAATCCCGTCGACCTCATGACCCTCCGGCTTCTTCGCGCCCACTGCTTTTAGCACCGTTGGGAAGATATCCTCAACCGACGCCACCTGTGGCTGGATCACACCCGCCGGAATGCCCAAGGCCTTCTGCTCCGCTAAATCATCATTCCTTTTCGCCCAAGCCGCGATGAATGGCACACGCATCCCGCCTTCATAATGCGCCCCTTTTTTTCCCCGCAACGGAGCCGCGCAAGCAACCTCATGCTGATGCCCCAACGGTGCGTCCGAACCATTATCACCCAAAAAAATCACAAGCGTATTCTCCGCTACCCCCAGCTCTTCAAAACAATCCAACATGTCACCCAGCGACTTATCCATTCCCTCGATCAAGGTCGCAAAGGCCTGTGCATTCTTCGGCTTACCCGATTTCTCGTAATTCTTCGCAAACCGCGGATCCGAGTGAAAAGGCGCATGCACCGCATAGTGGGCAAAGTGCAAAAAGAACGGCTTCTCGTCCTTAACTGACTGAGCCACCCGCTTCTTCGCCTCCAAGGTCAGTGCTTCCGTTAAAAAGGTCTCACTCCCATGATACTCTTCCAAATGCGGAACCGCATGAGATTTCCTCTTAGTCAGCGCGCCATAGCCCGCCTTGGCAAAATAACTTCCCGGCGCGCCAAAAGCCGCGCCTCCCACATTCTCCTCAAAGCCCACATTCAGTGGCTCTTCGCCCTCGCTTCCCTTCGGACCAAGGTGCGCTTTCCCGACATGAATCGTCCGATATCCCTCTTTCGCAAGAATCCCGGGCAAAGTCACCTCTCCCTTCTTCAGGCCCTTCCAATTCCACTCTGGAGGCCCAAACTTGCCTTTATTGTTCGACGATGGATTGATCCAATTCGTCGCGCCATGCCGCGCTGCATTCTGGCCCGTCAGAATGGAAATCCTCGACGGTGAGCAAACGCTCATCGCGTAGAATTGATTAAAGCGAACACCCTGCCTAGCCAAACGGGCCATCGAAGGCGTTCTATAATAATTGTTTAGCGGATACCGCTTCGCCTTCCCTTTATTGTCCGTCAAAAAAGCCACCGAGGTGTCCATCACACCCATATCGTCGACTAAAAACACCATAATGTTTGGCTGCTTCGCCTCCGCGAAAATCGACAACAAAACCACAAAAATTCCAACAAGCTTCATTCCGCAAACTCCCAAGAATCATCACCTCTGACAAGAAAGATCCCACCATATCATTCAACCCTTCTCATCCCGCCCCAACAACGGCTAACCTTCACTATGACTAAAGTCATCATTGCGAGATAAGGCCATCGTCAAAGATCTCGACCTCAGCAACACCACCTTCACCGAAGCCCTCAGCGCCATCTGCCTCCAGACCAAAACTACATACAACATCGAAGAGTTCGCCGTCGTCATCAATCCACATTCCACCAACGTCAAAAAAGCACCCCCCGTAATCGAAATGATCCAACGCCGCTGGCTGACACCCCCCACCTTTCTTAATTTCACCACCCCACCCGTTGGAAAAATTCAGGATGTTGAGGTCTCCAAACTTCTCGAAGCCCTCGGAGCTCCCTTTCCAACCAGCTCCTCGGCCAGTTACCTCTCAAGCTCCCAAACCCTCATTGTCAGAAACACCCGGGCCAGCCTCGACGTCATTGGGCGTCTCCCAAGGAATCGTAGAAGCGATCACCTGGTGCTCATCCAAACCCGGATATTGGATAGACCGCTGTTAATTAGCTAGCCACACTTTCTCGATCCCTACCAATCCCAGAGTCGACAAGACTTAACGAGCATTCTCAGAAAAAACAGGCGGCTCCCAATCGACCGGCGGTAGCTCCGTTTGAAGAGACTTAAATCCCCAAATCTCCCGAACCAAATGATCCACACGATCGTCTAAGGTCATACCATCTTCTTCAATCGACTCATAGAACGGACCATCCATTTCGTAAAATGGATCATATTCCTCCCGCGTTTCCCCCTCAAATTTCTCAAGAAAGCGATTCCTCGCTCCTTGCGATCTCGGGTAAGTCTCGCCAAAAACCGCCATCGCACGCTTCAACTGCCCCGCCGTTTCCTCCATTTCATATCGCTCAAACCACTCCACCATCTCTGGAGCCATTCCACCGGTCCCATTGATAAAAAACTGATAGAGCCCTCCATTCTCAATATCCGAAACCCCATAGAGAACCCCCGTCAAGATTTCGATATCCCGCGGCGTGTTTGTCCTGTGATGATCGAAACCTTCATCATCCCACCCCCCGGGACTTCGAGGAGCATGAATCCCCAACCACCGGTTCCCAAAACAAACATACTTCTCAGGCATTCCCTCCAACCTCGTAATTAATCGCTTACGCTCCATGGGATCGGTCGCCACGTTGATTTCTCGAATCAATATCCCCTCCTTAAAAAAGTCGCCCCGACCAAATTGAAACCCATGTTTGATCACAATCAAAACAAGCAGGGTCGCGAGACCAACCATCGCAAACTTTACCAGCGTTGTCATTCCTTGAACAAATCATTCAGTGACTCTCTCGAGTCGTCGATATTTGAATTCATTGTTCTCTTCCGCCTGCTTCCATCTCCCGATTTTAGGTCTCAATACTTTTTGACTTTCTTCAAAGCTTGTTGAAACGACTTCGGCACCGCATACCACTTCCCCTCCCTCTTAACCAATTTTAATACCGTGGTAGTTGCCATGATCTCCTTGTCTCCCCGGATTTTTGAGAGAATACGGATCTTTCCCTTGAGGGTAACCGATGTCGGGGCCTCTTTATCGACGGGAATCTTAAAGTTCCGCTCAAAGGTAATGGGCCGTTTGAGGAGCTGCCTGACGAGAGCCTCTCGCGATTCGCCATTCCAGTTGATTATATAACCCCCGACATACTTCCCGTTAATCTCAATACCTGCACCAGCGGCAGTTGCAGCGAATGACAGAGGAATAGTTGCAGTCAGGATAAATACCGCAAATGCCAAGGCGAGTCGGTTCAGAATGTGCATCATTTAGTATGACAATGCGGACACCCAATTCTTGGAATTATTTGCATCTCGGAAAAACTCTCTCATCAGGTAATTTCAAGGTGGAAAGCATTGCCGCGACTAAACCGCTCATTGTGGACGATATGCCGGTCCAAAAATCGAACACCAGCATTTCCTAATTGATCACGGCGAACAGGCCGATCACTGAAATCGCTATGTCATTTCAGGTGAGGACGTATGGTCAGCACCGCGGAACGTGAACTGTAAGTCGTGTTCGTCCTTTTATACTTCAGTGATCTGCCAATGAAATCCAAGTCGCCCCTACGAATCATGGCTAGACACCTCAATATTGTTTCACTCCTTCAGGCGTTGACTTATTTGTTGAATGGCGGATTTGAAGGACTAGATTTTTCAGCCAGATGATCTCGCACTCCTACTTTCTTAAAACTTTGGCTCTCGGAGCGATTTCTCTGCCTTTAACCGCGCAGACTCTTCGGGTCGATTTTAATGCCAACGGAACAACGCAGAGCGGCTGGCAATCACTGACTTCGGATAATTCTGATCTCGGCGATTCGTGGTCCAGAAATTTTACCGGTGGTGTGAGTCTGGATGTCGATGCCATCGGTAGTATCACTCTCGACGATCGCGACCGCTCCAGCAATGGCGGTGG
>JBDNAG010000185.1:0-20736 GCA_039768565.1 Akkermansiaceae bacterium
GCACAGTTGGATAACCCTCTGATCTCCGGTGATGATGCCGACCTTGATGGAGATTCTCTCGGCACGCTTTTCGAATACGCCTTGGGATTAGATCCATCACTTGCGGATGAAGAATTGGGTTATGCAGTTTCGATCGAAGAGGTAGAAGGGGTCGAACGTCAAGTCATGACCTATCAAACCCCGTTTTTGGCAGTCGATTTAGTTGTGGCTGTCGAGGCCTGTGGAGATCTGGTCGAGTGGGACCTGCAAAGCGGAATGGTGGAGCCGCCGGCTGACAACGGTGATGGCACAATGCTATTCAAGATTTTCGACAGTGAGGCCGTTTCCAATGTTTCGAAGAGGTTCATTCGATTGAGAGTTCAGGTGACCTCCTCAAATTAACACTTGCGAATTTGTTGCGTGCAAATATTTTCCGCTTGATGAATCTCAGCGAGCGGATGCAGCAGCGGACATTGGGGCGGAAGCCCGAGGGTATGGCAGCGTGCCTTCTTCCTTTTGAGGAAGACGGTTCCATGGCGCGGGATGCCTTTCAGGCAGCGATAAAGCGGACAGAAGAAGCCGGACTCAAATGTGCGGTGAACATGGATACCGGCTATGCCAATTATCTTTCCGATGGCGAAAGGATGGAGGTGCTGGATTGGACGCGTGAGGCGCTTGGGGCCGGCCGTCCTTTTGTTGGAGGAGTTTTTGTGGAGGGGCTGGAAGGCGATTTGGTTGATCTTTATCGAAAAGGGGCTGATGCCATTGCGGAGAGGGGCGGAACGCCTATCATATTCCAAACGACCCGTTTTCACGATTGGACCGCTGATGAGATTATCGAACTTTATGCCAAGGTTTGCGAACCTTATGAATCGGTCCTGGGTTTTGAATTGGGACGGATGTTTGCGCCAAACGGAATGATTTATAGCGAAGAGGTGGTTCGTGGCTTGATGGGTATTCCTTCATTAAAGGGGATTAAGCACTCGTCGCTTAGCCGAGGTGAGGAATTGAAGCGTCTTGCCCTGAGGAATGAAGTAAGACCAGATTTTCGAATCTATACAGGGAACGATCTGGGGATCGATATGATCGAATATGGATCTGACTATCTTTTGGGGCTTGCGGCTTTTTGCCCGGAGAAATTTGCCGAGCGTGATCGCTTGTGGGCCGCTAATGATGCTGACTATTTCGAGTTGAATGACGCGCTTCAATATCTGGGGAATGTGGGATTCCGTGATGCTGTGCCGGCCTACAAACATAGTTGTGCTGTCTTTCAGCACCTTCTTGGGCGTATCCCAACCAGCGAGCCACACAAACTCTGTCCCCGCCGTCCCGATTGGGAGATTGAAATCATGAGAGACTGTGCCAAGCGGTTAGGCTACCTTTAGAAGTGAGCGGAGTGGTCGAAAAAGTGACGATGGCCAAGGTGGCCGAGATGGCGGGTGTCTCCAAGGCGACAGTTTCCCGTGCGCTCGGTGGATCAAGGTTGATTGGGGAAGGCGTTCGATCACATGTTGAGGCAATCGCCAATGAATTGGGATATGTCAGACGATCCCAGAAGCGACATGCCGAGAGATCCATCCTTACTATCAAATTGGTTTTGCCTCCGGCCAAGAATCGTAGCACGCAATTGTTCTATAATTTCATGACGCTGGCAGATGGGTTGCGGGAAGGGCTTCTTCCATCGGTTGCCAATTTGATTGTCGAAACATCCTCGGACAAATATTGTCCGTATCCCCACAAGAAGGGAGGAGAGGTGGATGGATTTGTTTTTGCTTTCCACCGTCCTTCGAACCGCGTGGTAAATGAAATCCAGGAAAGCGGTTCCGCCTGCGTTGTAATGAATCGTATGGTGCGCGGAGTGAGGCATGTGGTGAGTGATCACCATGATGCTATGAGGCAACTCGCAGGTCACCTTGCCAGTCGCGAAGTGAGAGGAAACTGTTGTTACGTTTGTTATGGTGGATTTGGAGACCTTACCCGGGCTCGATTGAGCGGTTTCATGGACGGCTGTCTGGAGCATGGGATCGAGTTTGATCCATTGGCAGACCAATCAATGGTCGAGGGGCCGGAAGATATCACAGTTGATTATGTGAAGTCTCTTTATGAACGTGGTGTGCGGACTTTTGTGGGGTTCAACGATATTGTGGGTATCGTTTTGATGCAGCAATTGAGATCGCTTGGTTTGCAAATACCCGACGATGTAAAAGTGACTGGCTGTGACTGTGGCCCCATACACGAAATTTCACATCCCAAGCTGACCTCCGTTGATCTTTCTATTTTCAAATTGGCCCGGGAGATCGGGCGTTCACTTCAGTCTGAAATTGTGCAGCATGAGAAGAAGGCGAATTCTCTTCTGATCAAGGGCAAATTATTGGTTGGAGAAACTACGTAAGCAATGAGTTACCAAGATTTAGCTGTGCACACTTTTACGACCAAGCCTTGGTCCATCGATGAGTGTATCGAGGGTTATGCCAAACGTGGGATCGGTGGGATTTCGATCTGGCGTGAAACGGTTGAGGGAGAAAATCTTTGTGCAGTGGCGCGGCAGGTGCGTGATGCTGGTCTCAAAGGTATCTCTTACGTTCGGGGAGGGTTCTTTACGGGAAAGACGGAGAAGGAAAGAAGAGATGCCCTCGAGGAAAACCGGCAATTGATTCGTGAGGCGGAAATTCTGGAACTTCCGTCGCTGGTCTTAGTTTGTGGAGCCACGGTTGGACAGAGTCCGCGCGAGAACTATGAGCAGATTCGCGATGGGATTGGCACGCTTGCCGGTGAAGCTGCATCCCACGGAGTGCGGTTGTTGATCGAACCTCTTCACCCCGTTTATGCGGGAGATCGCTCAGCGATCCCATCGCTCAAAGTGGCAAACGATCTTTGTGAAGAGATCAATCATCACAACGTGGGAATTGCCCTCGATGTCTATCATGTTTGGTGGGAACTCGATCTTGCCGAGCAGATCCAACGCTGCGCCAGGAATGGCTGGTTGGATGCGTATCATATTTGCGACTTTAAACCCGATCAGAGCCATTTGCTTTTGGATCGTGGTATTATGGGGGAAGGGTGTGCGGATCTGCATGGGATCGATGGCATGATGAGGGACGCGGGATTCGAGGGATCCCGTGAGGTGGAAATTTTTTCCTCCAAATGGTGGGAGCGTGATCAGGGTGAGTTCCTTGATGAAATCCTTTACGCCTACGACAAAATTTATCAATCACTATGAGTACTGAAAACACCGAGAGAATCGGGATCATCATGAACGGCGTCACCGGGCGCATGGGAACCAATCAACATTTGGTTCGGTCGATTTTGGCAATTCGCGAACAAGGCGGAGTTAAACTTGAGGATGGCACGCGACTCATGCCTGACCCGATTTTGACCGGTCGGAATGAAGAAAAATTGAAGGTGTTGGCAGCCGAGCACGGTGTGGAGAAGTATTCCACGGATCTTGATGCAGTTCTGGCGGATGATTCATACTCAATTTTCTTCGATGCTTCGGGGACTCCTTATCGTGTGGGTTTTCTGGAGCGTGCGATTGCCGCCGGGAAGCATATTTATTGTGAGAAGCCAACAGCGGTTGATCCTGCTGAAGCGTTTCGAATCGCCGAAGTTGCCGAGGCTGCCGGGGTTAAAAATGGCACAGTTCAGGACAAGCTGTGGCTACCTGGAATTCAGGCGTTTTTGAAGCTGCGTGATGAGGGATTCTTTGGAGAGATTCTCTCGGTGCGTGGCGAATTCGGTTACTGGGTGTTTTCAGGGCATGATGAAAACCAGGGAGCCCAGCGGCCGAGTTGGAATTACCGCAAAGAAGATGGTGGTGGAATCATTATCGATATGCACTGCCATTGGCGTTATGTTATCGATAATCTCTTCGGTGAGATCTCGGAGGTGTTTACGCACGCTGCCACTCACTTGCCGGAACGGATCGGGGAAGATGGCAAACCTTACGCTTGTACCGCGGACGACTCGGCATACGCCTTGTTTAAGACCAAAACTGGGGTGATTTGCCAGTTCAACTCATCTTGGGATGTCCGGGTGCGTCGTGATGACCTTCTTACAATGCAGGTCGACGGCACCAAGGGTAGCGCCATTGTGGGACTACGGAAATGCTGGGCCCAAGCCCTTGAAAATACTCCCAGGCCTGTTTGGAATCCTGATGTGGATAGTCCGATCGATTACTATGCGAATTGGGATGTCGTTGATCCGGGGCCTTGCGACAATGCCTTCAAGATTCAGTGGGAGATCTTTCTCAAACACGTCGCCCGCGATGAAACTTTCCCTTGGACCCTTCGCGAAGGAGCCAAAGGAGTCGATCTCGCAGCGAAGTCCTGGGAAAGCCATAAGTCTGGTTCGTGGATAAAAGTGTAAGTTGGGGGCTTTCGCTCTTGCCGCAGGCTGTGTTCATCGAAGATGCTACGCGTAGCACACTCCACAATGGAAACCGTTTTACATATTCCCGAAACCGATAAGGCCTCATCAATCAAGCAAGTCGTTTCCTCGCTGCATGATCAGGGGCTTGAGCCTAAGCATGACAAAAAGGACTGGGGCGACTGGATCAATCTCCCGCCTAACAAGACCGTTATCAGCATATCTTCCGAGCGAGGTATGACCCGGTCAGCCACCATCGAATTTGCGGAAGGGGAGGACGATCATCTTGAAATCCCAATCATCACGGCTTTTCGTGAGCTCGGATGGTATGGTACGGACGAGGATGGTGAGTATCAGCTTTAGTTCCGGTGAAATTTCAAGAGGTGATGACCGAATTGGAGTCTCTTGGAACCGAGCAAACGAAAAAGACCTTGTTGCGCCACGGAGCTGTCGAGCCGCTCTTCGGGGTGAAGGTCGGGGATATGAAGTCGCTCCGGAAGATACTCAACAACAACCATGAGATCGCCCTTGAACTCTACGCAACAGGAAACTCTGATGCGATGTATCTTGCTGGTCTGGTCGCTGATCAGAAGAAAGTGACCAAGGCAGAGCTCAATCGCTGGGTTAAAGAGGCCACTTGGTCTTTAATATCTGGGACCGCTGTGGCTGCGTTGGCTGCCGAATCAAAGCATGGTTTTGACCTGGCTCAAAAGTGGATTGATTCCCAAAATGAACTCATCGCTGCAGCAGGTTGGCACACTTTGACTCACTGGCTTTCTATCGTCGATAATGACAAGGTTGACCTTGATGAGATAAGGGGGCTCCTCAAGCGTGTTTCACTGGAGATCCACGCGGAACTCAACCAAGTGAAGTCTGCGATGAATGGATTTCTTATTGCGGCTGGCAGTTATTTTCCGGAGCTCACGGGTTTGACAAAAACCCTGGCGCGCGAAATCGGAAAGATCAAAGTCGATAAGGGTGACACCTCGTGTAAAACTCCGGATGCTCTGGCTTACATCGAGAAGATCGAAAAAATGAACCGGGTCGGGAAGAAGAGGAAATCCGCCCGCTGTTAGCGAACGCTTCTGGATTTCGGGAATCAAAAATGCCCGGGAGCTTGATGAAGTGAGCGTCTGCGTTGCGCCACGAAGTCGGTCAAGGCTCGTCGCTGTTAAAACTTCCGGAGGACGGTATCTTGATCGAATCTCTCTTCGCGTTCCGGGTAATCTAGGGTGTGGTGTGATCCCCGTGACTCTTTTCTGAGGAGAGCGGAGTCGACGATGAGAGAGGCCGTTGCCACGAGATTCCTGAGTTCAAGAATATCGGGGTTTAGCGTATAGCCCCAGTAGAATTCTTTCACTTCGCGACGAAGGTTTTGGAGTCGGTATGCCGCCCGGCGGAGGCGATTGTCCGTGCGCACGATTGAAACGTAGTCCTGCATCGTACGGCGAAGTTCATCCCAGGCATGGTAGATGTTAACCAATTCATCGGGGGGGGCTGCATTGCCGCTTTCCCATCTTGGGATGACGGGGGCGGAAGGGACTTCCTTGCCCGGAGGGTATAGGCGCATGATCTCAGCAAAGGCCCGCCGCGCGAGGACATTGCCTTCAAGGAGGCTATTCGAGGCGAGGCGATTCGCGCCGTGGAGGCCGGTGCAGGCAACCTCGCCGATGGCGTATAGTCCGCGAACCGACGTTTTTCCGAAGAGATCGGTCTCAACTCCCCCACATTGATAATGTGCGGCGGGAACAACTGGGATGGGATTCTTGAGGGCGTCGTGGCCGAAGGAAAGAAGAGTCTCGTGGATAAAAGGGAAGCGTCCGGGGAAGGTCTCACCCAGCGGGGAGACATCGAGAAATACGCAGGGTGCGCCTGTGCGTTTGATCTCGGTATCGATGGCCCGGGCCACGATGTCTCGGGGCGCAAGCGAGCCACGTGGGTCGTGGTCGTTGACGAATTGATGGCCATGGGCATTGACCAAAACTGCACCTTCCCCACGGACGGCTTCCGAGACCAAAAAGGACCGGGCTTCCGGGCCGTTGGCGGCTGGGTTGTAAAAGCAGGTGGGGTGGAATTGAACGAACTCCATGTTCGCGATCGAGGCGCCGGCCCTCCAGCACATCGCGAGACCGTCTCCGGTCGCGGAGTCAGGATTGGTTGTGTAAAGGTAGGTCTTTCCACATCCACCGGTGGCAACGATGACGCGAGGTGATTCCATTACCTTGACTTCACCGGATCTAATTTTCAAAACGTAGGCTCCAAGAACCCGGTCATCTGAGACAACACCGAGTTTTCCTGTGGTGATGAGGTCGATGGCGTAGTGCCCCTCCATAAGAGTGATCTTAGGATGATGTTTGGCGGTTTCGACGAGCGAAGTGGCGATTTCATGCCCGGTGGTATCTTTAGCGTGAAGGATCCGGCGTTCGGAGTGGCCGCCTTCCTTTCCTAGCGAGTAGCGCTCCGGATTGTCATGGTCTTTGTCAAAGTCCGTTCCCCAGTTCACCAGTTCCTCGATGGTCTCGGCCCCTTCATCGATGATGCTCCGAACGGCTTCCTCGTTGCAGAGTCCTGCTCCGGCATCAAGGGTGTCGGCAACGTGTTTTTCACAGTTGTCACCGGGGTCGCGAAGTCCCTCTGGAAGCACCGCTGAAATTCCGCCCTGGGCCCATGCGGTGTTGGATTCCAGTAGCTTGCCTTTGGTGATGACCGTCACCGTGCCAAACTCGGCCGCTTTAATGGCAAAGGAAAGACCGGCGACACCGGAACCGATCACGAGAAAATCAGACATTTAACGCCCCAAGCTTGGCTTGAGATCTCCGCTTGGCAATACGTTTTCGAACAAGATCCAGGATGAGCGGGCTTGTTGAGTTGGAGTCTGCATTCAATTCCGGCAGAGGTTAGGACTTGGGGCGAGATGAGAATCATTCCAATTTTCTGTATACTGATAGCTACGGTGTCGGCTCTCGAAGGGCGATTAACCTATTCCCAGTTCGCAACCGGGAGAGGGAAGTAAGCTTTTTAAGGCGATGTCTGCCGAGACGGTTCGGGTCGCAATGTCTGACGCCGGTGACTGATCTGCAAGGGACGGAATCAACACGCGTCGGAATCCGTGGATGCGGGTGGGTGTCTGGCTATGACTTTGTCCGGTTTGCTTTTCGCGACCAACAGGATGCCGATAAGCGAAAATTTACGATTTGTTTCCGCGTGGTTTGTGAACCTTGATGGGCTGGGAGCGAGTTTGTAGCTCTTCCTGTTAGGAATAAAAAAGCTGCACAGTTTCCTGCGCAGCCTTTTAAAGTTAAGAATCGATTGGTCTACCTCTAGCGTCGGCGGCGTGTGAAAGCCGCGATTCCTGCAAGTCCAATGAGGATGGCCGATGATGGCTCGGGAATGGGAGAGACGGTTCCGTTGATGATAGGAGTGTCGAAATCAATATCACCACTGCCCTGGCCACCTGCATACCAGTTGAAGGTCACGGTGCCAGTGAGTCCTTGGTATTGCGGGCCGGTAAGATCGACGTCTCCGAATTGAACGGCGGGGCGAGGATCACCAAGTTCGCTGAAAATGACATTGCCGCCATCTTCACTGGTGTTGAAGGCGAGCCAGCGGACGTTGGTACTGCCAGTTGCTTTGCGGAACTCAAAAGTGGCCGAAGTCAAATCAACTTGAAACCCTGGAGCAATGTTGATTGAGAAGCTGTGCGAAGCGAGGCTAGCTGCGCTGCTTCCGAGTAACGGCTGAACTTGTGTGTCGCCGTTGAGCTTGGTGACGTTGTCGCTTGGCATGTCGACTTGTGCGTTGGCATCAAGGGTGGCAAGCGAACCGGTGCCAGTGAAAGACCAATCGCCGACGGTCACCTGATCTGCGGGATCCAAGTCGTCTGTACTGGATACCGAATTGTCATAGGCTCCACCGGCAGCATTAAAGACTGCCGAGTCAGAGAAGTCTGAACCCGCAAGGGTGGCTGCTGTTGCGGTGCCGAGCGTCGCTGCGACGGCACAAAGTGAGAGGATTGCTTTTTTCATTTTTTATACGAATTACCTGTATGTCAGTAAAAGATTAGGCGCCAGATTCCATAACCTCCCACAGCTTAGTGATTTTTCGCTCCCATTACAACTTCGGATTTTGAGTTTTTTTCTGAGAATTCCATTGGAAGAGTGTGAATTTGAGTTTCAGGATGAGTAGAGGTTATTTTGCACGATGTCGTTGTAATCCTCCTTGTTAATCCGAATCTCATAACGGAACGTGGGCATTGTTGAAATCGGTAATGGGCGGCATGTGCGTTTCAAGACTGAAGAAAGCTTCATCGAGAATATGGGTGTGCTTCGAGTTGGCTTGGAGGCCACGGGCTCCTTCCGGCGTTCGCCATTTGTCAGGAGCAGCTCCGCCTTCCTTGAAGATTTGGGAGGTAGAGAGGGAGGTTTCCCAAATGCGTCGTGACTTGGGGCTTGAGCCGATTTTTCCGGGGAGCGGACTGTCTTTGTTATCAGCGGGCCAATTTAAGCCGACAAAGGCCTGCCAGGAGCAGAGATCAAACATCTTTTGGACCTCAAAAATCTCACACTCGGCAGGTGCCTTTGACTTGGCATTTGGATCAGTCTGCAGCGAGCCGAGGTCATAGGGCAGTTGTGAAGTTAGTTCGGGGAAATGGAATTCTGCCGGGAGATCTATCGTGTCACATTTTACCGGATACTCGGGTGGGGTGAGAGGGGGTGATGAATCGTCGGAAGCCGACAGTCGGTGGAAGGTGCATACGCTTGCCCCCACAAGCGCCGAGCAACCCATCGATGTGGTGATTGGTTTTCCATAAATAGAAAAGGGCCCACTTTAATAATAATAGCTTAATGATATCACAAAATGGATTATGAGATTTTTTTCAAGCCTGTAAGTTCATTTACGCGAAGGCCATCAAGATCAGTAGGACAGTCCTCACGGTCCAAGCTATTGTTCTGATCCAATTGGATCGAACCAAGGCTGGGACGGTTTCTGGAGTAAGCTTGGCATGTTTGGGGACCTGGATCAGGGCAGTCGAAGACCAGATCGTTGCTAGGAGGAGAGTAGAAGGAAGCATCTTCTGCCAATCTCCGAGGTATAGGCAGGCCGCACAACATGTGGCTTCGATGAACATGAGAGGGGCGATGACATACGTCACCCGTGTCATGTATTGGGTGTGATAGTCATCAAAGGTCTTACCCTCAAGTCGGGCGAAAAGGGGGTAGATGGCAATCTGGACCATCCAGATAACGCCGGTCATTGCGGCACTCGCTGCTAGTTGTAAAAGGAGAAGTGCGAAGAGCATGTTAACGTTTACGAAACTTGGGCTGAAAACTCTCAATTTCCTTAGTTTGGCCTCGAGGGTGCTGGGTCCAAATAAATCCTAGGAAAAACACTCGGGGTGAAAAAATATTGTTTTGGCAAGTGTCTCTGCCAGGAGCCCGTGCATTGATTAAGGAGCGTGAAAGCTCAGAAGTTCTTACGAGAGCGATTGCTTTGCTGCCGGAGAAAGAAAAAGAAGTGGTGGCGATGCGAAATCAGGGAGAGCTTTCGTTTAAAGAGATTGCAGAGATCGTTGGGCCTCCGATTGGGACCGTATTGGCGTGTCCAGATACGCAGCAATTGCAGTCACAACCCGCTTCCTCGTCAAACTGCCTTGCTAGAATACCTCTTCCCGATCCGGTAAATAAAAATGGTTTACTGTAACCATTTCTCGACTCATCGCATAACACAACCTGATAGAACGATTTTCACCTCGAATGAACCTACTATTCCGCGTGAGCTAGTTCTGCTCTCGGTAAGCTTACTATAAATACACTCGGTGAACGAGAAAACCGACTCCCCCACGTTGGATACCAAGAAGAAAAATTCCATTGGTCCCACTTTCCATTATGGTGACAATATCTTTTTTCCACGCTATTTCTAAAATCAATCATTCATGAACCACGGATTTCTTGGAGCAGCCTCTGCGATCTTATTGTTAGTGATCTCACCTTTATTGGGTGGAGAACGAGTTGCTATGGGTTTAAAAGATCCGGAGGGCAAGTTGGTGAAGCCTCTTGCCGACCATGGCCAGAAGGCAACCGTCTTGTTTTTCCTAACCACGGAATGTCCGATCGGTAATCTCTACTCACCCGAGATCAATCGCATCGTCGAGCACTACGAAAAGCAAGGGGTCACTTTTCACGCAGTCTATGCGCATGAAACTGCGGCGGAGGTTCAAAAGCACCAGCGCGACTATAAACTTTCCTTGCGAGCCTTGCTTGATCCGGAAGTCAAGCTGGCCAAGCTGACCGGTGCCACGGTGATGCCGGAAGCTTGTGTTCTGGGAAAGGAGGGCAAAATTCGCTACCGTGGGAGGATCGATGACCGGGCGGTAAAATTTGGAACGGTTCGAGCTGAACCTCGCGTGCGGGACCTGCGTCTGGCTTTGGATGCGGTGCTGGCGGGTAACCCCGTCGCTAAAAAAATCACCAAGCCTATCGGCTGTTACATTTCTTTCCCCGAAATTATTCTCCCCAAACCACCAAAATAATCACATGAAATTAGCGAAACAATCAGCGGCCTTGCTCTGCCTCTTCCTTTCTCCCTTGCAGGGCGCTGAAGAAGAGAGGTCCGTCACTTTTAGCAATGACATTGCCCCCATTATTTTTGAGAACTGTACGACCTGTCACCGGCCGGGGCAGATTGGCCCCTTTGCCCTGACTGATTACAAAGCGGTTAAGAGACGCGCCAAGCAGATTGTTGAAGTCACAGAAGACCGCACCATGCCTCCCTGGCATGCTGATCCGGGTGACGTGAAATTCAGCAACAATCGCTCCCTCAGCCCGGAGCAGATTAAGCTTCTGGCCGATTGGGTGGCTGCCGGTCGCCCTGAGGGAGATCCGGCCGAAACTCCTCCCTTGCCCGAATTTCATGATAAGTGGCAGATCGGCGAGCCGGATCAAGTTGTGACCATGACGGAGCCCTTCACCGTCCGCGCCGAAGGGAATGACATCTACCGTAATTTTGTCATTCCGATGAACCTTGAGAAGGACCGTTGGGTGGAAGCCATAGAATTTCTTCCCGGTGCTCCGGAAATCGTTCATCATATTCTCTACTTTCTCGATACTTCGGGGAAGGCGCAAGAATATGACGCTCAAGACAAGAAGCCTGGATTCAGTATGTCGAAATCCAACGCCAGCTTCAGCTATATCGGTGGCTGGGACGTTGGGACGCAACCGACTGAGTTACCTCATGGACTTCGTTTCTTCATTCCAAAGGGATCAGACCTAGTCGTGCAAATTCATTATCATCCGAACGGCAAAGAGATGATCGATCAATCATCCGTTGGATTCCATTACTCGGACAAGCCGACAGCCAACCCTTGGACTATCATTCAGGTCCCTCCACACTTTGGACAACTGCAAGGCATCGAAATCAAGGCTGGTGACAAAGAGCATGTCGAAGAGGCCTCTTTTATCCTTCCGGCAGACTGTGAAGCATTTGCTGTAAACGCTCATGCCCACTACTTGGCCAAGAGAATGGAGTTAACTGCCACTTTACCTGACGGCAAAGCTATCCGACTTCTTCGAACGACACGATGGGATTTTAGATGGCAGGAGGACTACTCCTTTGAAAAGCCGGTTAAGCTCCCCGCAGGCACCCGCCTCGACATGCTGATTTCTTACGATAATTCCGCATCGAACCCCAATAATCCCACTAGTCCACCCAAAGATGTGAAGTGGGGACCGCAGACGACCGACGAGATGGGATCAATCACCTTGGCTGCATTTTTCGACACCAAAGAGCAGAAGGATGCGACTCACAACGCGCTGCGGTCTCTCTTAGCGAATCAATTTATTGATCGTATCTGGGAGCGCCGCGATGATGTGGGGAAGGGTCAGTTGCAAGCTGCAGTGGGAATGCTAAAAGCGCTTGATAAAGATAACGACTATACGCTTTCTCCCAAGGAACGGGAAACTGCCATCGCCTTGATTCAAGGAATGGGTTTTTTGAAGAGATTCGGAGCAATCGGATTCGAGTAATCGTTCCTGGTTGAACCACTTTATCCCTTTCTGGGTGAGGACGCGTTGGTCTAGGATCCTCCAATGAGCAACGTCAGAAATTTTGGGGAAACCGGCGACGGATTGGCCGATGACACGGCGGGGATTCAACATGCAATTACGAATGGGGATGGTCTGTAAGAGTTTCCCCAAGGGGCTTATCGAATTACGAAGCCACTCGAAATTTCTCTCAAGGATTCAGGTCCCTTCGGAATCTTCGTGGCACTGGGCGCCGCCACCATCGTTATGGCGGGGCTAGTGCCTGCTTTCCGCCTTATCGGAAGTCACCGGGGAACGGGTGATCCCGCTTCGGTCAAGGCATCGGTTTGGCAGTTGTAAAGAATGCCTTTGATTCGAGAGATTGTGATCGAGGGGCTCATGCGGAAGCCGATGGGTTTGAGCTGAATGAGACAATACAGGCGATTTTTGACGGGTCATGATCCGGCACGTCAGGCATGGCATTTATCTGGCGAAACGGAATCGGAATATTCAAATCCTGAATTGCCACATCAACCAGAACCGGGGAGTGGGTACACCATTGCCGACTCCCGTGAGAATCCCAAAGAGGAAGCCTCAGTTCGCTTTCAGGGAAGTGGCAGCGGGAACTTTATCGCATCATGCTCCCTTCGGGGAGAGGTTAGCGCAGGGCCTCCCGCTGGACTCACTCAGAAACAATAGATGTCAGGTGGCGCCTCATTTCTGTCTGAATCGCTCGATGTTGACATCGCCGGTGCTCATGGCATGTGCTTTGGATGCTGAACTATCAGGGTGCCATGGACCAATCTTCTCATTGAACTGGAGATCGATGACAGCATCTTTACTGGCTACGGGTGTCACCATCGTCTCATCTGAATAGAGGGCTTTCGGGGTGAGGCGGGCGTGATCGATCAAGCCGTTGAAGAATGAATTTGGTTTCCCCTGCGGGCCGACATCCGCGCCTATCATCATGGGAAGACGGTTGTTTTTTAGTTTGCCTAGGCCCTGAACTGAGTCGATGAGCTTGCCGTCGAGATAAAGACGGGCTTCCTCGCCGTCATAGACTCCGGCGAGAGAGTACCATCGATCGGTTTCGAGAAGAGGAGAGGAAGCGTTAGCGATGAGGTATTTGCCATCAAGATTGATCGAGAAGGAAGGCCGCCCATCGCTGATAAAGATTCCGTAGCCCGAGCCTTCAGTCTTGGTAAAGAGGCCGATTCTCCCGGTCAGGGTGTCGGCTTTGAACCGACATTCCATAGTGAGTTCCTTTTTGACCTTGAAGCGATTGGATGGGATCGAAAGAGCTGAGCTTACTCCATTAAATCGGGCCGCTCCATTTGGGGGATTTTCGCTTTGAGTGAGCTCGAAATCGAGCGGCACTGAAACCGTTCGTCTCGGGATTTCGTAAGCGAATCCTTTAGCAAGGTATTCGGAGTCGATGTGGAATGAAGGAGTGCCAAAGGTTCCCCTGGTGAGGTGGGCATCCCACGAAAGGGCAAATGAGAAATTCCTCGTTTCTCCGGATTTAAGGGAGGCGTGATGGTGGTCGGGTTCACAATGGAAGCCCAGGTTGGTGTTGCTACCGGAGATGACAGTTGAAACAGGCCTGTCGCTTGGATTAGTCAAGGTGATCGAGATTTGATGTTGCCCGCTTTCATTGCCCTTAATCTTTAGGGGGGGCGAAATCTTAATAGGGGAGACTTTTACTTTGTTGACCTGGGAGACCAATTCACCGGTGATTTCGCGGACGTCGAGAACTTCGCCGACCGGGACGGCGGCTAGTGAAATGCGACCATCGCGAACCGTGACGATGTTGTAGTGGTGAAGGTATCCGGCTTGGGGGATGGAGCCGGATTGCCCGCCGCCAGTGGTGGCTAGCGTGACGTATTCAATACCGTCCTTGGGGCCGTCATAGCGCATGGTGTGGATGTGACCTGCAAAAACGGCGGAAACATTTCCGGCATTGGCGAGACGCTTATGGACTTTATTCCAATCGTCACCATACCCACGGCCGAGCCATCTGGGGTGGTGCAGAAAGAGAAAGACATGCTCGGCATCCTTGGCCTTGGTGAGCGTCTGATCGAGCCAGGTGAACTGTTCGGGGCTCATTTTTTGAGCGGCAGGCTTGCTGAAAGTTTTCTCTCCGGATTTGGGGTCACCCTCATCGGAGTAGAGAATGATGAACCACGAGTTTTTGTGCTCGAAGGCATACCATAGCGGGCCAAAGTGTATTTCATATGCGGCCTCCATTTCACCTTCTGGCTTTTGGCTTTTATCTTTTCCCCGCCAGTAAATATCATGGTTGCCGGCGACGGGGAACCACGGGCAAGCCAGTTCATTCATGATGGATTTGTATTCCTTCATTTGGGTCATCCACACTTCCTCATTACTGTAACCGTTGATGAGATCACCCACGGTCATTACGAAATCTGGCTCGAGAAGATTGGTGTCGCGAACCGCGTCAGCGAGAACCGAGACACCTTCAGGTGGCCCGCCGGTACGGTCACCATAAACGATAAAGGTGAAGGCGTCATTCTCATTGGGGAGAGGGAGTTCGACCTTGCTTTGACGGGAGGTTAAAAAGCGTGATGGAGTTGGTGCGACCGTTTCGTGTTTCTCCCCGTGACGGTGATGATGGTGGGTGTGTCCAATATTCGGGTTGACGGGGGGATCGGCCAGAGCCGGGGTAATGCAAAAAAGCAGGGGGAGGAGGTATCGTTTCATCGTAGGCTGATACTGTGCAAAATTTGTAATTCTACGTGCTCTTTTTAGGTGGCTAGATTTTTGCTCTTTGGAAGGCTCAATGATTACGATCATGTCGCAGGAGTGCCGATTATTGGATTTGTAAGGTTGGGGATGTTGAAATAGCCGAAAAATTCATGAAAAAAGGAGCTTTAATCGCTGCCAAATACAAAAGTGGCACCGTGCTTTATGTGGCCGTTGCTGAAGGGTTTTACTAAGTTGTCCGTGCGATTCTGGAACTCGGAGCAGATCCGGGTATTAAAAACGAAGGTGGTTTTACGCCTCTTGCTGTCGTGATGGCGAAGGACAAGGCCGATATCGCGTTGGCCAAAATTCTTATCGACGGGTGCTTCAAAAGAAGGCTTGTCCAAGAATCAACTTGATCTCCTTAAGTAGAATGATTCGCGATAATTTGTGGCGCTAGTGAAGCCTTTTTTAGATCGCGCAAAAAAACCGGCCAACGCGCGGGGCGAAGGCCGGTCTTTTGAAGTTGGCAAAAGCTTACTTGTATTCTTTTAAGAAGGCTGTGAGGTCGGCGACGTCCTGGGGAGTGAGGCCCATTTGATCTGCCGAGAGCATAAGAGAATGCTTCAGCTTGTATGGGCGCTTACTCTTGATGCGGTTGCGGGGGATCATTTGGGTTACGCCACCGGTGGATGTGATAATCATGGGGTCTCCGTCGCTTGACGCAACGCCATGAACGTGGCCACCTTTCTTGAGTTCGATGCCGGAGCCGGAATATCCGTGGGAGATTTCGGCGGAGGGATCGATGATGGAGAGGGCAATAATTTCGGGTGTTTGACCTTCACCCCAGCCTTTCAGGTTGGGTCCGTAGTTTACGCCGACTCCGTTGAACTCGTGGCACATGATGCAGCGGTTTGCGGTGATCTTACCTTTGGCTGCATCTCCTTTGAGTTTGATGACATCTTGAACCGAGAACTTGGGGTTGTCAGGTTTTGGGGCGGTGATGGAGGTGACGACAATCTTGGAGGGGTCGTAAATAGCACGCTTTTTGAGCTCTTCCATGACACCGTATTTTTTCCACTCGCCGTTGGCGTTGCGAAGGAGCCAGCGGGCGGCTTCCCCTTTGGCTGGTCCGTCTCCCGCGAGATCGAGCATGGCTTCGGCCGATGATTTGTCATCGATGAAGGCCAATGATTCGATCGCGAAGGCACGTTGCTCTGGCGTGAGCGAGGAATGCTTGGCTCTGGCGTGGAGATTCTTGACGGCAGCAGCGGGCCAGAGGCGCCAAGTGAGCTTGGCAAATTGATCGGACCATTCGTGGGGTGCGCCGGGTTTCATGGCTGCCTTGATAGCGGTCCAGATTTCCGATTCCTGATTGGCGGCGCCGAGGCCGATTGCTTCAACTGCGTTCTTGTCTGTGATGTCAACTTGCGGCGCGAGCTTGGCGAAGATGTGTTTCGTTTTGGAAGCAGGCAGGTCGCGGAGGGAGAGGGCGACGTCACGGCGGACTCCGGGATCGGAGTCTTGTGCGAGGGCATTAGCGAATGGAAGGATGTCCTTGTTAGCGCGCCGGAGGGCACGGTATGCCGCAATACGGAACCTGGCGTCGCCGTGGTTTAAGAGCTTTTGGCAGCGTATTTCACCATCTGAACCGAGGTGCGGAAGGAGCCAAATAGCGCGGGAGGCAATGTGCGGGTTGCTATCACGAAGGACAGCATCGACCTGGGGTAAGGCCTTTTCTCCCATCTC
Source organism: Akkermansiaceae bacterium (assembly GCA_039768565.1). Lineage (GTDB taxonomy): Bacteria > Verrucomicrobiota > Verrucomicrobiia > Verrucomicrobiales > Akkermansiaceae > SW10. The sequence continues at coordinate 16,815 of JBDNAG010000185.1, forward strand.
CTTAAGCGCGGTGAAGCCGAGGAAGCGGGTGTTGATGGCCGGGCTCTTGAGTGCGGTGATGGCACCTTCGATGGTTTTGAGATCGAATTTTGGAACATCCGGTTTGAAGCCTTTCGGCGCAATGCGGTAGATCGTGCCGGAGCAGGAGTCATCGCGGTCGCCGTGTCCACCCACACGGGCGTCATACCAGTCGGAGATATAAATGGCGCCGTCCGGACCGACAGTGACATCGGAAGGGCGGAAGAGAATTTTGGTGTCATTGGCATCAGCGCCACCGCCGACAAAGTCCGAGCCGGCATATTGCTTGTTTGGATTGGTGGTGGTGAGGTTGCCTTGCTCCAGTTTGAAAGCTGCACCTTTGGGCTCGGGCTTATAGTGGAAGACCGTATTTTTGCCGGGCTCGCAGGAGAAAAAGGAGCCGTTGTAGCTCGCGGGTAGAGCTCCATTTTCATACATGGTGACTCCGGTGGGGGAGCCGCCACCGTAAATGTGACCGACGTCCATTGTGCCAGGATCGTCCTGACGCCAGTGGGCGCGACCGTGATTTTGTCCGGGGCGTTTGACTGCGCGATATCCTTGCTTGGCATCGCGGGTGAAGTAGCCGGCGCAACCATACTCGAGAATATAAGAAACCCGGCAGGCCGGTGGATCATCGTTGTCGTTTTGAAAGGCGTTGCCAAAGGAGTCGAGGGACTGCTCGTATGAGTTGCGATAGCCGTGGCCGATGATTTCAGCGTTGGTGCCGTCGGGGTTCATGCGGACGGTGAATCCCGAGGTCCAGATGTGCCCATCGTCGGAGCGCTTGCCGGAGGCGGCAAGGTGATCAGCGGGCCATTCGCCACCGCCCCCTTTGTAAGGTCCGCCCATGTAGAAGTTTTTACCGGAGTTGTCTTTGAAGACGGCTCCGCAGTTTCCGTTGTTAAAGTAGAGCTTTCCGTCCGGCCCGCCGGTGACGGAGTGGAGGGAGTGATCGTGGTTTTTGGCGTTGAATCCTGTGAGGAGGACTTCGCGCTTGTCGACAGCGGGGTCGAATTTGAGGTCACGGTTTACGTCGGTATAAACGAGAAGTTCGGGCGGTTGGGAAACGTAGATAACGTTGTCAAAAACGGCGACGCCGAGTGGGGCGACGAGTCCTTTTTCCTGCACGAAAGTGTGGGAGGTGTCGGCCTTTCCGTCACCATTGGTGTCTTGCACGACGGCGATGCGGTCGCCACCGGGACGGCGCCCGTTGTGTCGGCGGTAGTTGACTCCTTCGGCAACCCACATGCGCCCGGCGTGGTCGAAGTCGATGTTGGTGGGATTGTAAAAGTGTGGTGAAGTGGCCCAGACTGATATTTCGAGATCAGCGGGGAGCTTAAACTGAGCGAGGTCGACCATTTGTGGATCTAGCTCGGATTCCCAAGGGCCGTCCGGATCTTTGGGAGCGCGAACTGCGAATTGCACGGTGGCTTCCGATGCTTTGCCGTCGCGATTGGCTCCGCCGTCATCAAGTCCGACTTGTGCGGTGAATTTAACAGCTCCTTTGGGTACCTTCAGTAGGATGACTGATTTGGCATGGGTGCCGAAGCCTTTCTTGTATGTTTTACCATTGATGGTGAGCGCGCCACCACCGACAGATTTGTTAATGCCGAGGTCACCCCAGGCTTGCTTGTAGTTGCTGATGAATTCCTTGACGATCGGGATCTGTTTCCCATCTTTGGTGTGGAAAGTTGGGTTGATCCAGGCGGCCCAGTCGTGGGACTCGTTGCCGAGATCATTCACGAATAGTTCGATACTCTCGTTCCCGGATATGTCAGCGGCGAGTTCATGGAGCCGCTGGGTGTCTTTGGCTTGAAGCTTGGGGCTCTTGGCGAAATCCTTCGCGATAAGAGGTGATGTCAGAAGTAAGGCTGCTAAGGCGAAACGCATAGGGGGAGGCTTACGAAAATTGTTTCGTGATACTATCACTAAATGGAATTAGCAAAAACGGGCCACCTTGATTGGGAGGGCGCGCTCAGTGGTATGATGAAGATTGCGAAATCAGGGGTTTGGCCTGATTGACTGATTACTTGTTATTCCAGGAATAGACGTTGTCGGCATCAGTCTTCGGGGTGCCGGATTGGCCGTCCGGTCCTGCCGACCATGCGATAACCCTGTAATCCCAAATGATTTCATCGGTTATGGTCGTTTTTAGCTGATTGTCATAGTCGTAGTTGAGGACGACATTGTAGCGGTTTCCCCAGGGGTCGAAGAGCTCTGCCCGGTTATCGGTTCTTAACAAGCCATCTTTTTTGTCGGCGCTGGTGGTGCTTTTGAATATAAAAAAAGTGATGAACTTTGGGTTTTCATCCTCGGCGAATTTGAGCCCTAGAAGTGAACTCATGAAAAAGTTATCTGTCTCGAGTGTGGTATCGACGGCCGAGATTCCAGAGCCGGGAAGAGCCTGATATTCCTCATAAAAGCCATCGCAGGCCTTGGTGAGGCGAGTGATGCAGGTCTTAGCTGAGTCGATTTGGGTATTTTCAACATTATTTCGGCGACTGGATGGAGTGATGGTCCTCCCCTCGACTCACTTATTTGGTGAGGAGGGTGGAGACGTGTTATTGGGTGTATTGCTGCCACCATCGGAATTCGCTGAGTCAGTTTTGTCTTCCTTGCAGGAGACCATGGCAAGAATGGTGAAGAGGATAGAGGGGGCTTTCATGGTTGGGCAAAACGATGGGTGTTGGGAAATGCTATCCGAATCAAGAGCTGGTCGGCCAGTTTTCCTGTTTTTGAGGTGGGTCGCTTGATCCCAAAGAGCGCTAGGTCAGATCGGACAAACTCCGTAGTTCGCGTTTGTGTTTTTGGAAGATTTTGGCAAGTAGGGCCTGTGATTGACGAATTGCGAGAGCTTTTAGGGGACGGGCAGGTTTCAACGATGGCGGAGGTGCTTGAGGAGCACGGGACTGATCGGTGGAATTTTTCACATCTGCCGGAAGCGGTGGTGTTTGCGGAATGTCGTGATGATGTCGTGGCGGTGATGAAGTTTGCCAATGAGCGGGGGATTCCGGTGACGACCCGTGGAGCGGGTGTGGGTTATGTGGGCGGCTGTGTTCCTGTGGAGGGTGGGATTGCGCTGTCGGTGGCCCGGATGAAATCGGTGGTGGAGATCGCGCCCGGGGATGGGGTGGTGGTGACCCAGCCGGGAGTGATTTTAAAAGACCTGCAGGATGCGGTGAGCGAGCTCGGTTGGTATTACCCGCCGGATCCGGCTTCTTTGAAGGAGTGCTCGATCGGCGGGAATCTGGCGACGAATGCAGGAGGTCCCCGATGTTTGAAATACGGGGTGACCAAGAATTACGTTCTGGGCCTAGAGGTGGTTTTGGCGAGCGGCGAGGTGCTGCATGTCGGGGGGCGTTGTCACAAGAACAAGACGGGCTTTGATTTACTTCATCTCTTTGTGGGGAGCGAAGGAATGCTGGGGGTGATTACGGAGGCGACTTTGCGTATCATTCCACATCCACAGACCCGGGCGATGTTGACGGCAACGTTTCCGGAGTTTGTCGATGCCGCTGGCGCGGTGCAGGCGATTCTGAATGCCGGGCACCTTCCATCTGCGCTTGAGATCACGGACGAGTTTACGCTGAAAGCGGCGCGCGCCTATTTGGGTGCAGATTCCTTGCCTCCGGGGAAGGCTCATTTGATTGTCGAAATCGATGGTCGTTCCAAAGCCGTTGCAGGTGAGTTGGAGGAGTTACGAGAGGTGTTGAGTGGAGCGGGGGCCTTGTCGAGCGAGCTTCACGGAGATGAGGAGGCTTGCGAGAAGGTTTGGCAACTACGCCGGGATTTCTCTTATTCTCTGCGAGCAACCGGCTTAACGAAGCTAAACGAGGATATTGTGGTGCCTCGTTCCAAGTTGGTCGAGTTGGCAACCTTCGCGGCGGGGTTGGAGGAACGGACC
>JBDNAG010000186.1:0-3477 GCA_039768565.1 Akkermansiaceae bacterium
CAGATGATACTGTAGGAGTAGTTATATTTCCGCTCTGTGTCCGATTTGCACTATCTGTGACAGATACACCAACATTGCTGAAGGTCACAAGATCAGAAGAAGCACTCGCTCCAACCCAACCTGCAAATCCTGTGAATACATCAGTGGAACCGGCAAGACTAGAGCTCTGAATGAGAGTCCGTGAGTTTGATCAGTGGTGATCTTTAGGGCTTGCTGGAACGTGGATATGATTTACCGGAGGCTTGAAAGGCGAAGTAAGGGGGCGGTATTCCCCGAGAAGGCAAAAAACCCCGGAATCAGTGCGATCCCGGGGTTTTGGCTAAAGGCAATACCCAGTAGTGCGGGACAATTACGAATCAGTTAGAGAAAGACCTTCTTGCCATCATTCTGAGCGCTCTCATAAATAGCAGTGATGACTTCAACCGATTTCCGAGCCTCGGTTGCTGAAGTTGAGGGTTCGCGGCCTTCGTGGATGGCGGCGACAACCTCCTCAAAGTTCCGTTGGTGCTGGTAGAAATTGATGGCTGTTGGATCATTTGCTCCCAATCCCGCTTCCTGCCCTTTCATGAGGGTGTTCTGAATGTCGGCGTCCTCCGGTTTTTCTTCTCGGAAGTCCCACATTTCAAATGCTTCGTCAGCCAGAAAGACCGAGCCATCGGTTCCTGCAAGTTGGACGCGGGCGGGGTGTCCATCCTTGGACCAAGTACAGGTCGAGGCTTCAATGACTCCACGCGCGCCGTTTTCGAATTCTACGATGGCAACACAATGGTCCTCCACTTCGATTCTTTCGTGGGCGAGGCAAACGGTTGTGGCTTGGACGCTTTTGACTGGTCCGGCAAGGTAGATAAGGGCATCGACGGTGTGGATGGATTGATTCATCAGAGCGCCACCGCCATCAAGGGCCCAAGTTCCACGCCACCCAGCGGAATCGTAGTAAGCTTGGTCGCGATACCATTTAATGTAGGCCGATGCCGAGGCAAGGGTGCCGAAGCGACCTTCGTCGGCTGCCTTTTTGAATGCATCCATCCCGGGGTGAAAGCGACGGTTTAAAACTGCGGCAAGGGTTTTTCCGTTTTCCTTGGCGGCTGACGTCAATTCGTCGATTCGAGGAATTGTGATCTCGAGCGGCTTTTCAACGATGGCGTGTTTTCCAGCATTCAAAGCAGCCAAGGTGGGATCGAGATGAGCTCCGCTGGGGGTGCCGACGGTTACGATTTCTAACTCGGGATCGGCAAGGAATTCCGCCATATCCGAGAAAGCTTTGCCGCCGTACTCTCCGGCAAGTTTGTCTGCAGCTTCTTGACGAAGGTCGAAAACCGAGTGAAGTGTGCCGCCTGTCATGGCGGTGATGGCTTTGGCGTGGAAGTGGCCGATCATTCCGGCTCCGATGATTCCAAATTTCATAATGTTGTGGCACAATTTGAAACCATCGTTGCGGGTCTGGCAAGAGCGCCTTTGGTTTACCTCCTTATTACACACGGAGAGCAGTGATGGCTTTAGTCATGCTTCTATGACTCGAGGAGAATTTGTAAAGAAGGCGATGTTGGTAGGAGGGGGAACATTGATTAGGCCTCCCGCAAAAGGGTATCAGGCGCCCCACTACCAACATCTAGCGTGGTTTATGACACATGTTAGGCCGCTTCCGTCCCGGACTTTTTTTACTCACGGCAGGTATGATGAAGCTAAGAGCGAGGATGGCGGCCTTTGTTTCGTTGCTGGCCCGTGAATTGCGCGCTTTATTAACGATCTTTCGTTTGTATTCAGAGATGTTGGTGGATGGTATGGTGACGGACGAAGGGAGGAGCAGGTCTACCTGCGAACGAAACAAGGACAGTCCGCGTTTTTAAATCATTTGGCGGAAAACGTCCTCTCCTACGCACGAATCGGACGTGGGAATGCCTTTTCCAAAATCGAAACCCTTGCGGTTCCCGGTTTGGCGGAACGAATGGGGCAGTTGTTGCAGCGCTGGATTGATCAGGTGGCAAAGGCGCCAGCTTTGATCAGGTGGGGCCTTAATCGCGGTCGATCAAGGAGAGGGCATGATTCGGATGCGGTAGAATTTTAAGCTTTCGGAAAGAGTGATCTCGATCATCTCGCTCTGCAATCCGTTTACGGCAGGAGTAGGTTCTAGCGGGTCTGGATCGATAGAGGTCCAGTTTTTAAGATCGTCAGACGATTGAAGCTCCCAATCAACAACTGTTGCTTGCGGGTCGCGATCGAAGGTGAGGGTTAGCCCGTTGGGACCTGATCCTATCGAAACCGGATTGACATCAACGACCATTGGATTCGTTCCAAAGAAATATTCGGCAAGGTTTGTTAGGCCATCTTTGTCATTATCTTCATCGGGGTTTTCCGGGATCCCTTTTTCGGCTTCCCCGGGGCTTCCTGCCGAATTCCGCGATGCGGTCCAGTTTGAGCTCAGTGCATGGTCGGGATCTGAAAGAGGGGTAATCAGAACAAGTGAAGGTCCTAGGCCGTCCGGAGAAGTCGGCCAACCACTCTCAAGCTCGTCATCATAGGTAAAGCTTTGGATGAGCGCGCCATCGTTAGCGACCAGGTCGAGTGATTCCCCGCTATTCGAGAGGCTGTTCTCAAAGCTTCCGGGGGCAAGCGCGCTGCCAGGATCGCCGTAAGTGGCGATGAAGGAATCACGGTCCTTTGCAATGACTATGTGTGAGAGGGGAGGAAGGGTGACTCCGGGAGGGAATGTATAAAGAATTCCATCGGTAAATGCGACGTTTGTGAGATCAAGTGAAAGCTCAGGGTGAATGTTTAAGAGCTCGATAAACTCAAGTAGTTCATTGGCCCCCTGGGGATTATACATGATTTCGGAAACGACGAGGTTTCCGGTGCCAGCCGGAGTTCCAACAATGAAGTCAGCCTCGCGCAATGCTGACCATTCTCCGTTGAATAATGTCCGAGCTTTGATGGTGCCGGTCTCGGTTAGGTTGATCACATTCCCTTCTGGACCTTGTCTGCGGGAGTTCATGAAGAGTTGGAGTCCGAGGTCCGAGTCGCCGGCTCTTAAGTTGTGAAGTTCGATGGCAAGAATATTTTCACCTTCAAGCAATTCGCCGGGCGCGAGGGTGTGGGTGAATTCCACTGGGATGGACTCAGAGTCGCTGGGGCCAAAGTCAGAATAGTTGACAATTTGAATGGGGAAGGCATCCCTGTAGATTTCCCGGCCATTGAGATAGATAATCACGGCGTCATCGCGGATGAAATTGAAGTTCAGGTCGACGACCTCATCGGGTTTTGTAATGTCGAAGTATTTGCGGAAGTAAACGGTGGGGTAGGCTCTTCCAAACGGGCCAATGTCCAGAAGAGTATTGGGTTGGGCAATTCCCTGGATGGCGGTAGAAGTTCGTCCTGAGAATGGTCCCTGAGCTCCTTCTGGGCTGTCAGCAGCATTGGGTGCCCAGGTAGTGTCGTCGAAGGATGGATGTTTCCAATCCCCGGAGTTGTAGCTGCCATTTC
>JBDNAG010000187.1:0-6521 GCA_039768565.1 Akkermansiaceae bacterium
CGCTTCAAGAACTCACGAACGACAGGCTCGGGAGCCTTGAAGGTGAGCTCAACCGGCATGCGACGCGCGATCGTCGGAAGTTTCTCAAATTTTGGAGGACGCACTTCACCAGGCGCCGGTCGCTTTGCACGAGTCCGGGTCCGAGCAGTCTTCTTCTCGGTGCGAGTTCCGGGCCAGCCATATCCGTCTTCTTGCGGAAGCGGATCACGAACGAGGTTTTCGATCTGTTTAACCCCGGCTTCAGAAGCCTGAGTCAAAAGATACTCCATTGCATCGAGCTGATAGTTCAGAACGCCGGTTGCCTCCGGCTTGGGAAGCTGCCCCTTGTATTTTTTGAATCCAAGGTGAAAGCCACCCGGAATGGTTTTTTCGCCTGGAAAAAGCGCAGTCACTTTATTCACGGTATCCGTGAGTTTGGCAGCGAAGTCTTTACCGGAGATGTTCTCCATTTTTTCAGGGCGGAAGGCGAGGAGCTTCTCACGAACTTCTTTTCCTTTCGCAATGACATCCTTAAGACTCTTTTCCTTCGCCGTCGCATTTTCGCGCGTCGGATAAGGATCGAGGCTCTTATCCTTTTTCAAGGAATCTTCTTTCGCAGCAACTTGCTGCTGAACTTCTTCAAGACTGGTGCCAGCCTTCATCCCTAAAAAGATGATGACGGCGGCCAGAAAGACCGTGATTGCCAACAATCCACCGAGGAACTTATTTTCTTTAAACCAAGACATATTATGTGATTTGAGGGTGCTTTTAAATTATTTGTGTTGGAAAGCCTTTTTCAGTGGAATGAGCATTTCGAAGGGCGCCGCGTAGTCGTTGGTCTCTTGTTCAGGTGTCGCTTTGATCCGGGCAAGCTGGTTGTCTGGAATTGGCTTATCCTTGGAGTCGACGAACTTCAGGATCTCAGAATTTTTGAGCTTCTCGAGTATATCCAAGACCTCGGTCTGCTTGTTCAGGTGCAAGCCCCGAACCACAATGCTGTCCACCCAAGTCTCTTCCTTCATCAAAGGAGAATTACCATAAGTCGCGGTGGAGAAACTTTCATCCATGACAGGCTCACTCTTGGCATCGCCAGTGACCTGATACTTGGTTCGATACTCAAGATCCGTGAGCCAAACATTTTCGCTTACGAAAGCCTTTGATACATCGTTCCAGGTTTTGACAAAACTGAGTCGGCCATTCTCGGCCGCGGCATAGGCATTGATCAACTCAACACTTTCTTTCTCATTCTTGAGAAGCTTTTTAATCTTGGTAGCAGCTTGCTGGATGGTTTGAGCCTCTTGATCGAGAGTGGCAAGATGAGCCTTACCATCACTGACCGACTTGGTCTTAAATCCAGCCCATGCGCCAAGACCGACGATAAACAGGGCTGCGGCTGTAATAAGCGCAGGCTTCCGTCGGGTAATATCCCGTTGGGCCTGAACTGCCTCGGGAACGAGATCGATAGAAATCTCGGCCTTATCAGATGCTCGCAAACTAAGACCCACGAGCTCACCTAACTGATGGGCTTCCTGTCCAATGGCATCAACATCGACTCCCTTCCCAACTGAAATCCGCTGAAGCGGATTAAAGCTCTCAACAGGAAGACTCAGTTTCTCCTCGAGGAATTCGCGGAGGTAGGGAAGATTTGCAGTTCCGCCGGCGAGAAGCACTTTTTGCGGAGCGTTTCCTCCTTGCTGGCTTCGGAAAAGAGTATTGGTGCGCTGAACCTCGGCAGTGAGACGGGTGAGAGCGTTCCGGACCACAGTCCCAAGCGCAGCAGTCGCCTCGTCCAGTTGACCGGCGTGGCCACCTCCAAGGGTAACCAATCCGCTGGTGAGCTTGCTGTTTTCAGCTTCAGCAAAGGAAACGTTATATTCCTTAGCAATCGCACTGGTAAGATTGGCGCCACCGATCGAAACCGATCGAGTGAAGAACTTTTTACCATCGGCATAAATCAAGTTTGACGTTTTCGCTCCAATATCGAGCAGGAGAACGCACTCCTCCAAGCCTGGATAGTTATATCGGAACGAATTATAAAGAGCCGTCGGAGCCGAATCAACAAGGCGGGTGCCCAAACCGGTATCGGCCACAACCGAGTTAAGATCGTTGAGGGAGTCAGCCTTGATAGCAACCAGGACCACTTCATTCTCGATACCCTCTGTATCGAGCTTTTCCCAGTCCCAGACCACTTCATCAATGGGGAAAGGAACATTTTGCTGGGCCTCGAAGCGCACCAACTCGTCCATATTCTCAGCCTCAAGGGGAGGGAGCTTGACGAAGCGAACAAAAACCGACTGTCCCGAGAGAGCGTAAGCGGTCTTTTGTTTATCAACCTTAAGTCCCTTTGCGAGCTCCTTAATGGCGAGTTGAACCTGCGGTATACGAGCAGCTTCGGTAGCAGGGTCAGCTAGGATGCTGGTGGCGGCGTATTTCTTAAGAATCAGACCTTTTTTGGTCGGGGCGAAGACGCCCATGGAGATTCTTTGAGAACCTATATTAAGTGCAATGATCGACTGTTGGTCAGCCATAGTTTTATGTGTGGGTGTGTAGAAATTTTAAAGGAATATCTCGAGCTTCAGTCTTTTGGCTGAACTTCGGCGTAACGGTCATACCAAAGAGCAGCAAAAGGAGTCTGATTTTTATCAAGCAAAGGGAATTTCGAGGTCGCCTCCACGCCCTTCAAGGCTTCACGCCACCAGCCCGCTTTTTGACCGTGACTAAAGAATCCAACCATCTTGCCGCCCCACTCAATTTCACCGCCAATGGCCTCAAGGTCAGATTTGCTCGCCTTGTCACTTCCAGTGATTCGCTTAAGGGTATTCGGAGAAATATAAATCGATACAAAAACCGGCTCATCAACCGGGATATTGACGTAGGTGACCGTCTTGCTGATTTTGTAGTTTTTACGATCTTGCCCCTTCACAACCACGTGCCAATTAACGTTGATTTGATCGAGATACCCGTCCTTTGGTTCGTTTCTCAGACGATCAGGCTGCAACTTGACCTCAATCTCAAGCCAATCCTTGGGTTTGTAGTTCTTGGCATTGCCATCCTGTATGTCAGGAGACTGTAACTCAGTGAACTTCGGATCATCGACCTTGAACTTGGCATCCTTGGACAATTCGAGCTGACCGAAGGCGCTGGCCGACAAGCCCAGACCGCAGACAAGTGGGAGAATGTTTTTAAGAAATCTCTGGTTGATCATGATTTGTTGAAAGGTTTTGGAGAGGGTAGGAAATCGGGATGGGGGGCGGCTAGCAAAAAACTGTCAAACGCTTGTTTTTTTAACAGTTGACAGTGTTCAACGATTCTGAGCGAAGCTCTTTGACAAATACAAATCCCCCACCCCAGTCTCCCTCCATGACGCATCGAGAGCTTTTCAAGCAATATTTGTCGGACAAAAAACAGCTCATTGTTGGAGCGGTTGCCGACACCTCGACTCTTTCGGTCACCCCAACCGCTTGTGACATAGTTGAATTGCGGCTCGATTCACTGGGAACAGATACCGATGTGGTCCACTTTTCCGAAAAATGCCCGCTTCCCCTCATTGTTACAGCCAGAGGCCCGGAGGAAGGCGGGCAATGTGACTGGTCCATCGAAAAAAGAATAGACGCATATCGGGCACTTTTACCCCATGCCGCGCTTATTGATATTGAACTTCATGACTTTGATATTTTTGACGAAGTCATTGCCGAAGCAAAGGAACTTGGGATTTATGTGATTGGCTCCTTCCACAACTTCAAGACTACTCCCCTCCCCCTGTCACTGGTCGAAAAAATCGACCCTCGCGCTGACATCCATAAATTCGCACTCATGGCGAGGTCCAAAAATGATATCAAAAGCCACCTTGATATTTTTGATCATCTTTCTGGTCATACTTTGTCAGTCATGGGGATGGGACCCCTCGGTGCCGCTGCGCGCCCCCTGATGGCTGAAGCCGGATCGATCTTGAACTACGGCTTCCTTGGAGCCACCCCAACCGCCCCGAACCAATGGCCGGCCGAATTGCTCAAGGCCACGCTTGCGATTTAATTACGGCACGATCTTCACCGGTGCCGGTGGCAGTGCAGCAAGAAACGATTTCCCATAACGTTTTGTGACCACCCGGTTGTCCAGGATTACGACCATGCCTTCGTCTTTTTTGGTTCGGATCAATCGTCCCACCCCCTGGCGGAGTTTGATGACCGCTTCGGGGACCGAATACTGCATGAAGGGATTCCCTCCCTCCGCTTCGATCTCCTCCAATCGGGCCGCCGTGAGAGGATGATCCGGAACAGCAAAAGGAAGCCGCGTGATTATGACATTACTTAAAGCCTCTCCGGGCACATCGACGCCCGCCCAAAAACTCTCCGTTCCGAAAAGAACACTATGCACATCCTTCCGGAATTCCTCGACCATCTTCTGCCGCGGCATTCCCATCCCTTGCGCAAGAAGAGGCCAGCCATGATCATCGAAAAAGTCCTCCATGCTTTCAGCCACCGAACGCAGGAGACGATGACTGGTAAAGAGAACAAATGCACGGCCCTCGCTCTTTTTTACAACACGCTCAATCCAATGGACCAACATGTCCTCGTAGTCATCGTCGCGTGGATCCGGCATCGACTTCATAACGTAGATCGCCATCTGCTTTTGATAGTCAAATGGACTTCCTATCTTCACCGCCGGCACATGCTGCGCGCCAATTCGCTCTCGAAAATAACTCAACTGGTCGTCACCCGTGCCTAAAGTCGCACTCGTTGTGATACAGGTCTTATCAGCACCAAATAAAAGTGGTCGGAGGCGGTCCGCCACATTCACTGGCGCGGCATTTAAAGTAAACGAAGTCCCTTCATTGCCGGATTTTTCCACCCAGTAGACGCTCCCGCCATCTTCCTGGTCGAGGAACATCTTCAAGCCCCCGTGCATTTCACGAAGCCGGCGCGCCCCCTCCATCAACTCACCTTTCCGGGTATCATCCTCTGTCTCTTCGGCGACCTCTTCAATCGCGTTCCAGCATTCACGAAGCGGGCCAGCCAAAGTGTTCTCGACCAATTCTGGTTGCCGCACACGACACTCCCTGCCCCAATCACCAAAGGTAACAACATCACCGATGCTCTCGAAAAAATCATCCGCTTGATCGAGAACTTTTTTCGCACATTCCATGGCCTCGGTCGCCTGCGCATATTTGAGCAAGCCCTTACCCGTTTTAGGATGATACAAACGTTGTAAATCAAATCGCAAACCAGCCTGACTCAACCGCAAACCAAGTGACTTCGCCGCAACCCCTTCCAAGGTGTGGGCCTCATCAAAAATCACGAAATCATTCGGCACCAGGAAGCCTGATTCATTCTCTGACATTTCCTCTTCGGGATTAAGGAGTGAAAAAAACAAGCTGTGATTTACCACCAACACGCGAGCACTTTGAGCAAACTTACGGGCCTCCTGGAAAAAACAATTTCCGCGTGGGCCGCATGTCCGCTGCGTACAGATGTGCGACTCGCTGCAAACCTGCAACCACACCTTGAGCGATGGCTCAAAGTCTAGATCACTTTTGGTTCCGTCACGGGTCGACTCAGCCCATTTCCAGATCTCCATGAGCTCCTCTTGTTCGCTTGACGTGAAAAGATCACCGCCATTGTCCATTGCGCGGCGCAGTCTCATCGGACAAAGATAATTCCCCCTCCCTTTTAAAAGCGCAGCTTCAAAAGGCTCTGCCAACAATTTCCGAACAATTGGCAAATCCTTCCCAATCAACTGTTCTTGTAAATTAATGGTGTGAGTCGAGATCACCGCCTTCTTTCCCTCACGAATGGCATACTCCACAGCCGGAATAAGATATGCCAGCGACTTCCCCACACCAGTTCCCGCTTCAATCACCAAGGAGCGCTCGCCTTCAAGCGCATCAGCTACCTCTCCGGCCATTTGCTGCTGCTCGGCACGGTATTCGAAGTCGGGAGATTTCGAGAGCAGGCCGGTCTCCGAGAATACCATCCGCATTTCATCTCCAAACGAATTTCCACCACCAAGCGAGATCACGCCCGTGAATAACTTCTCAGGCCCCGGAATTCAATCGCCATCACAATAAGAACTTCAGTGCTAATTTTCCAACATTCATGTTGCAGTTTTTTTAGCACCCGTTAAAGTCCCGACATGAACCGTCTCGAAAAAGGTGAACTCTCACGTCGCGAACGTCAGATTCTAGATATCCTGTATCGTTTGGGAGAAGCCACCGCTCAGGATGTGCAAGATGAATTGCCCGATCCTCCATCCTACTCGGCTGTACGGGCCCTTCTCGCCACTCTCGAAAATAAAGACATGGTAAAGCACTCCAAAGAAGGGCGTCGCTATCTTTACAGCCCGGTCATCAACGAGAACAAGGCTAAGCGCACCGCACTCAAAAATCTTCTCGGTACCTTTTTTAAAGGCAAGCCCGAGAACCTTGTCGCCGCCCTCCTCGACCCCAGCGACCAACGACTTAGCGAAAAAGAAATCGCTGAAATTCGTAACCTCATCAAGTAGGAGCGAACCATGCTCATTCCATCGCTCGCTTTTTCCTTCCTCGC
>JBDNAG010000188.1:0-7408 GCA_039768565.1 Akkermansiaceae bacterium
ACCCCACAGGCATATTTGCCGCAGGGCCGGACCTATTACGAACCGACCGCCAACGGGATGGAGAAGCGAATTAAAGATCGCCTGGATTTTTGGCGCAGCCAGTTCGAAGAAAAATAATTCCTACTCGCGATCCAACTCCCGCTGAAGATTCTCCATCATTTTCCGCATCCTCTCAAGTTCACGACGCATCCTCTCGCGAGGACCATTTTCCGGCCACTGCTGTCCACGACGGACGTTGCGCGCCTGAGGCACAAACGGCTCGGGATCATTTTCGAGGACCCTCGCGATATCGTCCCCAGGCAGGATTAGAGTACTGATTCGACCTGCCCGTGCGATCACCATCCCAACAATACGCCCTTCCAGATCAACGACCGGAAGGCCTGCATCCTCCACCTCAAGTTCCATATCTGATTGGATGACATTCCCGAAATCCCCGCGGACACGGCTTTGCCCGCCACTCATGCGGTCCATCTGTTCAAGCCGACTAGAAACGCCTTCTCGAATTTCACGTCCTTTTAAAGTGGGCTTCACCGTGATAAGTTCCCCTCCTCTCATCAATTGGATTTCAGGTTGTTCACCATTCTTCAAGCGCCTTAATTTAGTCGATAATTCGTAGAACCCCCGCACTTCCTGATTCGCGATCTTTACAATAAGATCATTCCTTCGAATTCCCACCTCCGCAGCAGCAGATCCATCGACAACGTTGACCACTTTCACACCTTTTGCCGTCTCCTGAGTGTCCATTTCAATTCCCAAAAAGCCCTGATCAATCGACTTCAAACTACGCTCTCGGACACTCAGAACCCCCATGGCTTGAGCCTCGCCATCGGTTCGAATTGCAGAAAGAAAAGCTCCTTCGGAGAGATTGGCGGCATCAGCCCATTCAGCACCCGGTGCTTTAAGCCCGGGCACCTCCAGCACCGCGAGATCATGGTCGGCATAGACACCCACGATATTGCCGATCATTACCACCTGCTCGCGACTGGCAGTATAAAGGCCAGGCCTTTGCTCCACTTCACTAGCCTTCGTCAGAAGTCTCTCATCTCCAAGAGATATCCCATAACACACACGCTTCTGCCCTGAATAGATCGGATAGACCACTGCCTTAGCCCGAAAATTCACCGCACGGAGCGCCTTGAAAATATCGAGGGCCTGGCTATCGGTCACCTTCTGGTCTTTCAGCGGAATCCGGGCAGGAGTCAACTGACCCAAAAGACCCGAGGTGGCAAGGATGGTAGAGAGTAAAAATATTTTCATGATGATCTAGCGACGTTGGTTTTGGTAAATATCCCCGAGTCGGCCAAGTTTTACTGTTTTGGAAAGCTTTGAGCCCTTACGACTAAAATTGATTTTCACGTCATCACCGGGAAGGAAGTCGACAAAGATCTCAGATAGCATCTCGACCTCTGTGACCATTTCTCCGTTGATCGAGGTTACGACATCACCGGCAAGAAGCCCGGCAGCGAAGGCCGGGCCACCCTGGGGGACCTCATCAACAATAAGGCCTTGTTCGGTTTTTCTCAAATTAAGGCCAAGAACCGGTCGATTTGGATCTCTGCGGTCCCCTCCAAGAACTCCCCACGCTTTTCCAGCGAGCATGTTTTCCCACGACTCTTTAAACCCCGAGAGGCCCGCGTGATTGTTGACCCGACGATCCGGAGCAATGTGCGAATGAATCCCCACAACGCGCCCCTCCAAGTCAAAAAGCGGCCCGCCACTGTCACCACCAATCAAGGTGCAATCAGTCGTCACAAAATCGAGATTCCCCTGGGTCATGATCCGACCAAATCGAACCGGAGGGCGGCGGGTCGGGTCGTATCCCTTGGGATGCCCCATTGCTACGACAAAATCGCCCACCTTAAGGGAGTCGGAGTCCCCAGTTTCAGCAAAAGGCCAGGGCCCGGGGCCAATCAGCTTAGCCATCGCCGCATCTCGCGTGAAATTCGCCCCCAGAACTTTCGCCTTCTCTTGACGCCCGTCCGGAAATATCACCGTCATTTCCTCGCTGTTCTCAATAACGTGAGCTGCCGTCAAAATCAAGCCATCACTGGAAACAATCACCCCACTTCCCGAAGACCCGACAGTCGGGGAAACCAGTGAAACAGTCGCACCTGTATTCTCTCGGACGACCCTCTGGACCTGTGTTTGCAACTTTTTTAAGTCACCCAGACTCCCCACTTTTGGCGCAGCTGGAAGCATCACCGCCGCAGACATAACTAAGATTGGAATTAAAAAAATCATCATCGCTTTGTAAAAATATCGTTAGATAGGAGTCATCTTGTTTTGAAAAAATTCAAGAATTTGAAGGTTTGGACACTTTAGTTCCACCTCCACACAAAATGAGGCCTTGGCCTCCGCTCATTGAAACGTAAGGTCCCCCCGAAGACAAAATGCCCGCGAAAAAGAAGGCCCGCAAAAAAACAGCCCGCAAAAAGTCGGCGAAAAAAAAAGCAACAAAGTTTAACTTTGCTGCCCGCGATTTCTTTTTGGCGCCCTTTCGTATCATTTCCCGTTTGACCTCCCGATTTTCTATTTGGCTCAAGTGGCCGGCCCGCATTTGCCTCTCGGCATCTTTCATCGCCGCTGTCTTCGGCACCTTCCTCTCACTCGTTTACTACATTATAGCCTGCACCTACGATCTCGAAGATGTGGTGCAAATGCCGGCCCGAACCGAAATTCAGGACCGTGAAGGACATATCCTCAAGAACTCAAGCGGTCAGGAGATTGGCTTTCTCCACGGAACAAACCGACGTATTGTTGGCTATGACGATGTTCCTTCCCACTTCGTCGATGCCCTGATCGCCCAAGAGGACAAACGTTTTCGCAGTCACGGCGCAGTGGACTTCCGCTCGATGGCCCGCGTGGCCTGGCGCGCTCTTACACGGGGAAAGCTAGAAGGAGGAGGCACCCTCAGCATGCAGCTCGCTAGAAACAGTTTTGCGCTGAAAAAGACGGGCGAAGGCCTAGTCAAAGGAATTCATCGAAAAATCCTCGAAACCTTCATTGCTGTCCGGATTGAATCCGATTTTGAAAAGAATGAGATCCTCGAACACTACATGAACCGGATTTTTTGGGGAGGCTCGGTGCGGGGAGTAGAAGTAGCCTCTCATACTTACTTCAATAAGGCTGCGAAAGACCTGACCCTCGAGGAATCTGCCCTTCTAGTGGGAATCATTCGAGCCCCAAATAAATTCTCCCCCTTCCGACATCCGGAAAAAGCTGAAATACAGCGTGATTGGGTCCTTGAAAAAATGGTGGAAAATAGAGCTATCACTCAAAGTGAAGCAGACTCCGCTCGCAAAAAAACACTCAAGATCGCGTCGCCACATAATCTTCGCGAAGGAAGCTACGCTTTGGACGCTATTCGCCGCGATTTAAAACGAATCCTCGAGAAAGAAAATATCCGTGACGGAGGGCTCATCATCGAAACCACTCTCGACCCCAATATACAGGAACTCGCAGAGCGGGCAGTCGAAAGACGATTAGCCCAAGTCGAGCAGCGCCGAGGATTTCCCCATCAGAAACGATCCCAATGGAATGGTCGGGGTGACCCCAACTACCTGCAGGGCGCTGCAGTCGTCATCGACAATGAAACCGGAGGAGTTCTTGCTATCGTGGGTGGCCGAAATGCCAACGAATCGCAGTTCAACCGGGCCCTACAGGCCGAACGTCAAATCGGATCTCTCTTCAAACCATTCATCTTCCTCGCCGCGTTCGACCAAGGTATAAAACCTTACGACATTATCAGCGATGCTCCGATCAGACCGGGTGAAATTCCCAGAGCTGATCCAAATTGGCGACCCGCCAATTCCGACGGAAGATACTACAAGGAGGTCCGTGTCAGAAAAGCTCTCATTGAATCAAGGAACACCTCGGCAATCCGAGTGGCCGCGGCAGCCGGCATGGGCAATATTGTTGCAGTCGCCCGCTCATCAGGATTCGATATCAACGACATCCCACTCGTCCCCTCTTCGTTTCTTGGCTCATGGGGAGCATCACCGGAAACAGTCGCCAGCGCTTACACCATTTTCCCAAATGGCGGCACCAGACTCCGCCCTTACTATATTCAAGCGATCAAGGACCGCTCCGGCAAAACCATCTGGAGGAACGGCCCCATAGCCTATCAAGCTGCAGATAAAAAATCAGCTTGGGAAGTTTCTCGCATTCTCGAAGATGTAAATAAAACCGGAACTGGACAGGCCATTCGCTCAACCTATGGGTTTCGGGCAAGCTCCGGAGGTAAAACCGGGACCACCAATGGCCCTACCGATGGATGGTATGCCGGTTACACCTCGGCTTTAACTTGTGCGGTTTGGGTTGGAATGGATCGAGGCGAAACCATCCTGAAAGGGGGCTCAGGAGCAAGCCTTGCACTGCCAATTTGGATCGACATTATGAAAGGAGCAGACCGACTTCCAAACATCAAGAATGGTGCAATTTCACCAGGACGCGAACTACTTGTCGAACAGGATGCCTATGCCATTCCGCGTGCCATCCCAGTTAGAGACGATGAGATTCCTCGTGCTATTCCTGTCGACGATAACGAAGTCCCCCGTGCCATTCCGGTTCGCTAACTTAATTCTCCGGAAAGATCTCACCCATCGACTTCCCCGCACCATGGCGGGTAAGGATTGGCTTCAATATTTCCCGGTAATCTGTCACGACCGGAACATCACCTGGTCCCACCAAGATCCCGGTTTCGAGCTTTGGCATTTTACCAAGGACATTCCCACGCTCACCCCCACCCATGACGAGCATCGTACCACCCCTACCATGATCGGTTCCAAAGGAGGAATTTTCCGCAACACGTCGACCAAACTCTGTCATTACCACCACTGTCACCGACTCCATCTTCTTTCCCAAATCACGATGAAATGCCGTGAGGCCATTCGACAACCGAGTCATCAAGGGAGAGATCAAAGTCTCCTGGGCAAAGTGAGAATCCCAGCCATCGAGATCAAGCGAGACTGCTTCCAAGCCGACTTGAGCCCGGATCAAACGAGCCGTTTGACGTAAGCCACGAGCAAAAGAATCGTCGCCATACTCAGCCCCATTCTCGGGTGGAAGATTTTCCTGACGCAACTTGTCGACCCGTCCCAGAGCTTGCAACGTATCACGCGCCGCAGGCCCCAGAATACTTTCCTCGGCACCATAAAGAGCTCCTAGTTCAGTCTCCAGAATTTCTGTTGACCCAAACCCACTCCCCAATGAAAAAGTGTCGAGAGACTCCATTACCGTCGCGGCCGGAGCACCTCGTAAAACCTCCGGCATGGCCTTGCCTAATGCCACGGCCGATAGCGCACTTGGTGGCCGGCCTTCACGGTATCGCAAAAAACGCCCCAACCAACCGCCAGCCAACGGCCCTCCACGCTCCATGAGATCCTGGGCGTGAAAATGCGAACGAGTGTCGTCATTCGAACCAACAGCCGGAGCAATTGTGAGCCCCCCATCACGAAAAATATCATGCAAGCCGGAGAAGGCTGGATTGAGCCCGCAATTAGCATCACCTAGCTTTAAAATATCGCCCTCGGGCACAGCAAGCGTCGTCCTCACCTTGTAATAATCACTATCGCCAAACGGTGGCACTAAGGTCAAACCGTCAGCGCCACCCCGGAGAAAAACCACTATGAGAGTATGCTGCTGGTCTCCGTTGCCTGAAATCACTCCTGTCCCATTCATCTCCATTGAAATCCTGGTGAGGCCATCAATAGCGCCAGCGGTTCACCGCTTCGCTCCATGGCTGTTTTTTCATTTCGCGATGGAACACGGCCCAGAAGGCACGCAGCAAGACCGTCAACACCCCCCGCTTTTTCAATTAATGTTTCTTCTTCAATTTCAATTTGTTTACCAATCTCGTTCCGCGATAACGCAATCGCAAAATGCCATCTCCAAAGTAAGGTCCCGGTCCATGGCGAAGCGACATCCGGATAACCATCAGCTGTCGGATATTGAAATGGAGCGTGCCCCATTCGGATCAAGTAATCCACCAAATCCATTTCTGACGAGACCCTGGCCCTCGATCCCCTTAACGCTGAAACGATAAACTCAAAAGGCCTTTTTAACTTCCGAGCCCTCGGCCCTTCCATAAACTCCCGAGTTGCAAAGACCGCCCGCAACGTAGATTTGATATCACCATTGTAAGTGAGAAATGCTTTTGAGACCTCCGAAACCGACTCGTCCGAGGGCTCATCAGCAATAAAACGAATGCAGAGCTTCTTCGCCAAGTAACAAGCTGTTGATGGATGATTACAAACGATCTCAAGCACATCATCAAGATCCTTCTCTCCTCCTCCTGAAGAGATCTCATTCCCAAGCACTAACTTCGCCCCGTCATCATGCGCATCGGCATCGAACTCCACCTTTCCTTTAAAAAAACGATCCTTCCCTCTCACCGTCCATCCGCTCAGGCACCTTGCCACTTCCATGACGTCTCGCTGTGTGTATCCACCACCCACGCCCAAAGTGTGAAGCTCCAGTAACTCCCTCGCATAATTCTCATTTGGCTTCTCGCTCTCATCCCGCTTTCGGTTTTCACGACCATCGAGATACCAGAGCATGGCGGGACTAAGCGCTGAAGCCCGCACAAGGCCCGCAAAATCCCCCATCGCATGCTTACGTATCACCTCACGATCGTCAGCCGCCTTTAGCCAACGACATTCTTTCTTCGAGATATCGATATTGAAATGATCACTCCAAAAGTGAGTCATCACTTCAAACAACTGCCGCTTGCTACGCGTCGCACGAATTAGGGTCGCTCTCGTCAATTGCTCCAGCAAATGAGCTTCCTTGTATTCATACAATTCACCAAGGGGAGCGTGAATTGATTCGAGTCTTCGAACAGCTCGCTGAGCTCGCTTGTCATCGATTCCCATGGGATCAAGTTGCTCATCCAGAAAAGCCGTAATCGCTGATTTTTCGTCGTCGCCCAGTCCCTTCACCCGGGCATACTCAGAGGGATCCGGACCAAAAGTGATCCGATTTAAAACGTGAGAGATCAAATCGATTCCCTCACCGGAAGGAGGAACGACCGGCCCTTCCTCTGGACCCATTCCAAGCCAGTCCTCGATTTTCTCACATCCCGAAGTCGCAAAAAGCGCGACTCCGGAAGCACCTCGCAAAAAGGCGCGGCGCGAAAGATCATCTGACAGCTTCAGCTTCATTCAGCAGACACTTTTTTACCGTCACGCCAACCTAAAAACGCGGCACCAATTCCCGAAAGAATCGACACCGGGAAAACAAAGAACCAACCCAAAACCGGAAAGATAATGGTCAGCCCCAGCACAATCCCTCCACGTTTTACCCGTAACCACGGTTGAGCTTCATCGAGTGGGTTAACCAAGCCTTTCCCAATCTTCAAACAGAGCCCTGCCGAACCATAGAGACCCAGAAGAAAGACCAAAAGAACAAC
>JBDNAG010000189.1:0-16354 GCA_039768565.1 Akkermansiaceae bacterium
GGTCTTGCCGGAAGTAGCCGTTTAGGGAATTACGTGACGATTGCGGCGCAAGCCGGAGTGGGAGGCCACATTGAAGTTGCTGGTCAATCTGTTCTCACCGCCAAAGCTGCTCTTTTCAGGACCGTCAGTGAACCCGGAGTGTTTATGGGAAGCCCGGCCCGACCGATCAAAGAAGAGCAAAGGAAGCGTGCTGCCTTGTCTCGTCTGCCGAAGTTGCGTGAGGAGCTGGGGATCTTAAAAAAGAAGCTGGAGGAACTCTGTGGAGAATGACACCTTTCGTCCACCAGTCCCCTTTACCACATTATTCATGATGAAAATTTCACCATTTGCCCGGATCGCCAAGTCTGCTGTCCTTCTCATTCTGTCCCTCGGAATGGCTCTCAGTGCCGCAGGGCAATTGAAAGTGGGAACGGTGGATATGCTGAAGTTGCTCAACGAGTTTCACGAGAAGAAGGCCGCTGAAGCCGAGGAAGAGATTGAGATGAAGGCGATTGAAAAAGCCTTCAAGGAAAGAGCTGAATCAATCAAAGCTATCGAAGAGGAGTTGGGGAAAAAGCAGAACGAATTTAACGATCCATCTTTGGCAGAAAAGAAGCGCAAGGAAATCGCCGCCTCAGCCCAGGAATTGCAGGCCACCCGCGCTGTGTTGATCAAGGAGAGCGAGGAGTTTCTTAAAACGAAACGTGGGTCTTTGAATCAAAAAATGGCCGGAATGATCAACGACATCCGAAACAAGGTTGAGACTGCAGTAAATGAGCATGCGGCAACTCTTGACGTAAATTTGGTATTTGATGAATCCGGTCTCACCTCATTGAGGACTCCTTTTCTGATCTATTCCCGCAACACCGTGGATTTGACTGATGCAGTCCTTAGTAAGCTAAACAAGGACGCTACTTCTTCCGCCACTCCGGAAGCCTCAAATCCCAAGACCTCCAAGTAACTTTAGGCAAATTTCCAATCACTCTCTTTTACCAACGTTATGAAACCATTCAAAATTATCGCTGTTCTTGTTTCAGCTCTCGTCATGGCTTCGTCTTCTTCCGCTCAGGAAAAGGATGACAAGATTGGGACTGTCTACATGCATAAACTCTTGGCCGGCTACTATAAGACAACCGAACTCATGGCGGTCTTCGAGGACCACGAGAAAGGAATTCTTGGGAGGAATGAGGCGAAGGCCGAAGAAATTAAAGCGCTGGCGGCCGAGGCTAATGAGGTGACAAAGAAGGCAGAAAATCCTTCCATCACTCGTGAAAAGAAAGAGCAGTTTTTTCGTGAGGCTCAGTCGATCCGAGCGGAGGCAAAGGCTCGCCAAGACTCCCGAATTGAGTGGCTGCGCCGCAAACAAGCTGCTTTTAACGAGAAGCAAAAATTTGATTTTGGTTTATTGCGCGAGGAAATCATTGTGATTATCCGTGAGGTTGGTGACGCGGATGGATATGACTTTGTTTTCGACCGGAGTGGGGCCAGTGGTGCCAATGTACCTATCTTGTCTTATTCCAAGGACGCGACTGATCTGACTGCGGCTCTGTTGGAGCGAATCAATCGTGATGCTCCTGAAAAAGATGCAGGTGAAGGTGAGGGAAATAAGGCTGTAAAACCTGCCAAGGGATCGGGCGAATAGCCGGAGGGATTTGATTTCGTCCAAGATTGACGTTGCAGAGCCATTTTCATAGGTGTTTCCTTCACTTTATGAAGGTGGCCTTTTTTTTGCTCGTCTTACTCGCTCCATTGCAGGCTCTTCCAAATGCAGTTCTTGGAGCGCTGGCGGATCATGAAAGCCCCCTAAATGGGAAAGATCTGACTGATATTATTCTGGCTGCAGGAGTTTGGGACGGCTCACAACCGTTACCTGGAGAGTGGGAGGCCGATGGAGGAGTGGTCAATGTTAGTTCATCCTATTTAATGGCTCGTCCCAAGGTTTTTGGCGTTCAAGCTCTTCTCGTAAGGGCTTTGAAGCGGGAGGACCAGCTTGAAGAGCTTCAAATCACCTTTGCTGATGCTGGATCATTCTTCGGCTATTTTGATCGCAGCATTCCCGAGGGGATGTCTCGTGATCAAGCAGCAGTTTTACAGCAGGAACGCGTCGATAAACGAAGGGTTGAGTTTGATAAGTTTTTTACCAGCACTGTAGAGGCACTACAGGCAAATCTGGAGAAGATCGATGATCGACCTCGAGATTCCAAGCGGGGAAGGACGCGGGATTTACGTGCGGTTTATCGAGAGTTTAAATACGAAGACTCAGGCCTCTCTATTCAATTACTTGAGGCCAAAGATCGCTTATTGCGTGTCAGCATAAGCGGCAGGAACAAGACTCCCAATTCGTGGCTTGATGCCTCACAAGAAAAATTGGGAAACAGCGCGCGTCTCAAGGCTCTTGCGGCAAAGGTGACAAAAAGCGGGAGGGGAGATGTTATCCTAAATGAAGTCGAGATCGTGCCCCAAGGGTATCGGCCCTATTGTGGTCTCAATACCCTTGTGATGGTTGCCCGCTACCTCGGCTTGCATCTGGATGAAGACTGGCTGGCAGTTGCTGGGAAATTCCAGAATACCGGTTCGGCTGCTGGTTCGGATATGTTGGGACTCTACAGTTCTGTAGCCCGTGAAGCGCGCTTTAATCTGAATCGGACAAGCGATTACGATCACGAGACGGTGAGGCGGTCGATTCGAGCCGGAATGCCGGTGATTGTTTGGCGTCGTTGGAGCCAGCAGCGGGATCGGCTTCACTCACGGATGTCGCGTGAATTTAATAAAGGAGCGGCTCAAAGATACGAGAGGCCGACCGAAGAGGCGATGCCATCGAAAAAGAATCGTTCACCACTTCATGCATCAGTCATCGTGGGATACAACGACGACCGCAAGGAAGTGATTTTCCTCGAGAGCTGGGAAGGGATGTCTAAGCCCCGAAGAATGCCGGTGAGTGAAATTTCCCACACGGCCGACCTGACCTTTTCTTTCCGCCCCTAGAGGCCTGTGTCACAGAAAGCCCGGTGCCTGAGCAGGTGATCACAGAGAATCAGGTTCGTCATGGCTTCGACAATGGGCACTGCACGTGGAAGAACGCAGGCGTCATGACGTCCACGTCCTTTAAGCTCGGTGTCCTCAAGATCCTTGGAAACCGTCGCTTGGGCTGACATGATGGTTGCCGTCGGCTTAAAGGCAACACGGAAGAGGATAGGCTCTCCATTCGAAATGCCACCCTGGACTCCTCCCGAATTATTGGTGTGAGTGCTAACCTTGTCACCATCCATGTAGAAATGATCGTTGTGTTCAGATCCGGTCAGAGTCGTTCCGGAAAATCCTGACCCTACTTCGAAACCCTTGGTCGCGGGAATGGAGAGCATTGCTTTGGCGAGATCGGCTTCCAAACGGTCGAACACTGGTTCTCCCAGCCCGGGGGGGCAGCCTCTTACGACTGCTTCAATCACGCCACCTATAGAGTTTCCTTCAGATCGGATTTCCTTAATTCGATCAATCATTGCTTCAGCGGTTCCTGGATCACCGGTCCTCACAATATTGGATTCGATTTCCTTGGAGGTGACGGTCAAGGGATTAATTGAACCTTCGATGTTTTGGACTGATTTGACCCATGCTAGAACTTTTAGATTTGGGAAAAAATGGTTGAGAATTTTCTTGGCAACCGCAGCTGCGGCCACTCTGCCAATTGTTTCCCGCGCCGACGATCTTCCTCCGCCCTGCCAATTGCGAGTTCCAAACTTGGCGTCGTAGGTATAATCAGCGTGCGAAGGGCGATACTTTTCGGACATTTCCGAGTAGGCTTCGGGGCGGTGATCCTTATTGCGAACCAGAACTGCAATGGGAGATCCCAGAGTCTTGCCCTCAAAGGTCCCTGAGAGAATTTCACAATGGTCGGCCTCGTTCCTTGGAGTGGTGACTTCAGATTGGCCGGGCCGCCGTCGGTCGAGTTCGATTTGAAGGTCGGCTTCCGTCAGGGAAATGAGGGGCGGGCAGCCATCGATGACGACACCGACACCGCCTCCGTGAGATTCACCGAAGGTTGAAATACGAAAAAGTTGGCCGAGCTGGCTGGACATGGGAGTCACTTTAGCAGCTGATTTCGATCGGGCAAGGGTGAGGGGTGGTTTCAGTCTTTTAGAGTAGATAGCAGGAGATTCCGGGCCTTTATCCCGGTCTCGATGTCATCGCCATTCACTCCGAAAATTAAAACGACTTCAATGAGCCTTTTTTGTAATCCCTGTCTGATCAATTCTTCGGCAGGAAGGGCAAGATGGCCGCTTTGATTAATGAGTTCGAGATTCCATGATCCAACTCCGTGAAACGCCCTGTAAATCACCTCAGTGCAGGCCAACCGTTCCGCTTTTCTAAAGTCGAAAACGAAATCGTATGATTTGCCTTCATGAGTCAGGGCCTTAGTCAGGGCTTCCCGAAGCTCTTCCGGCGATATTTTGGGTCTAAGGACAACAAAGGAGTCAACCAAGAGGGTCTCCTCAATCTTTCGAAGTTTCACTCCATCTTTCTTGGCTTCAATTACGTTGATTGAGTGGTGGCCTTGTTCTGGGACGCCGAGGTTGGTTCGTTCGGAAAGATGGCCAAGGTAAAGGGCGGCGTGGGGCCAGAACCCGGGGAGAAATAAGTTGCTCATAGCATCATCATGGCGTGTCACAAGGATGTCGCCGGGCTTGAGGTTTTTGCGGGTTTTTTCAATCACTTCATCCGTGACTCGTTTGCCTTCACGTGAAGATTTTACAAAGGGCTGTTTCATTTCAGAAATCGCTGAGCCGCTGAGCCGGAATAAGTGGAACATTACCTTGGTGTATCCCGAGTTCGTTCGCCGCCCCAGTGAGTAGAACCTGTAGGTTAAGATTGCGCTCATAAGGTTTCGTTTCCTCTGATCAAGGAGGGGGTCTTCTTCCAATAACCAGGTTGCAACATCTTGCATATCTGATTTCTGGAGTGCATCTTTGATCTCAGTACGATGATTCTCGTAGAAATTTCGGGCTTGAAGATATCGCCAACGATTTCGGAGAGAGCTGAGGTTCCGGTAGATTTGGGTCAGAGTCTTTCGAGGAAGTTGATATCGGGGCTCGGCTTCATCGAGTTTGGCCAAGACCACGGGGCGTTCTTGAGCGAGTCCAATGAGGTAGTGTGAACTTCGCATGAGAATGGAAGCCGCGCAAAAAGCGAGGCCGAAGATTCTCAAGTCCTTTGACTTTAGAAAGGGGCTGAAATCTTCGATCATCCGCCAGAGAATGGCACGACTGGAGAGATACTTCAGGTAGGTTTCCCGAAGGCGTTCGTCCTCGTCGGGTAGGTAGTAGCCTCTTCCTTGGGCTCGATCTGCATCCTCGATTTCACGGTCGAGATTTTTCCAGCCGGGGAGGGTGGGGCGGACTCCTCGCAAAATACGATAGGAAGAATTCAGGGTTTCGTCCGGCAGTTGATCCATCAGCTCTGACTATCGGAAAATGGGCATTTTTGGCGATCTAACAACTCGAATTCCTGATTTGGCGGGGGTTTGGCGTTCATCATAAAACTCATGGGCGCGTCAACCCTTATAAATAGGGGGTTGCAGGTTTATTTTAGCTTTACAAAATATCTCCCTGAACGATGATCTGCTTGCTATGAATAAAGGAGAACTCATTGAAGCAGTCCAGAAAGCCCTCGGAAAAGAAGCAACCAAGCGTCAGGCGGAAGACTCCGTTGCGGCTGTTCTTGATTCCATTGCCAAGGGTGTCAAAAAGGACAAAAAAGTTCAAATCATCGGATTTGGCACTTTTGAAGTGAAGAAGCGCGCAGCCCGTATGGGACGCAACCCAAAGACTGGCGAAGCAATGAAGATCAATGCTTCCAAGTCGGTCGGTTTTAAGCCTTCTTCGACCCTTAAGAAGTCCCTCTAAGCTCCCTGCCAGGTCCTTAGACTTCTTAATCAAAATGCTCAGCCCGGCCGCTTTTAAAGTGAGCCGGGCTTTTTGTTTCCCCTCGTAATCCCAAAAAGCCCGGGTAGGTTTTAGCGCAGAAATGCCGTCCAGTACTGTCGAAAACTACCTCAAAGCAATCTGGTCTCTTCAAGGGGGCGGCGATGAAGGGGGATTGGTCCTAATTGGTCAGGTTGCCGAGAAACTCTCGGTGACACCGGGGACCGCGACCACGATGATGAACCAGCTTGAGAAAAAGGGCTTGGTGGAATATCGTCCGCGCCGAGGAGTTAGGCTTAAAGAAGAGGGCCGGAAGGCTGCGATGCAGGTTCTGCGGAGACATCGTCTGATCGAGACATTTTTGGTGGAAGTGATGAAGTTGGACTGGGCCGAGGTTCACGAGGATGCCGAGGAGTTGGAACACGTGGTTTCGGACCGGCTTTTGCAGCGGATGGATGAGATGTTGCACCATCCGACTCATGATCCGCATGGTGCTCCGATTCCGAGTTCGGATGGCGAGCTCACGCGGGATGGCACCGCGGTTCTGGCAGACTGTCATCCCGGACGCTATATTTTGAAACGAGTTCGAGAGGATCAGCCTGCTTTTTTGCAGTGGCTGGCCGAGTTGAAGCTTCTTCCGGGAACAGAATTTGTCCTTTCCGCGATCAACACGGTGGCTGGAACTCTTAGTATTCAACTTGGCGATCAGGATGCTCCGGTTCAAATTTCAACCTTGGCATCGCGATCTCTGCTGGTGGTGAAAGTCAGCTGAGGTTTTGTTCGTATATGGTTTTCGTAGTACACCAATCCACATGAATACTCCCTTGAATCGTCGCCGTTTTCTTCTGAAATCTGCCGGAACCTCGCTAGCTCTTCCGGGCCTCTCTTCGTTGATGGCGAGGACCGCCGATTCACTGGCAGCCGTCCAGGCCACCCGGGGAGCCGGAATTGCCGCGCGACGATTTGTGGCGGTTGGAAATCTCTTGGGATTCCAGCAGAAGAGTTTTTTCCCATCAGTTGAGGGGCGCGATTATGAATCAACGACTTTGCTCAAACCTCTTGAATCCCTTAGAGATAAGATCACGGTTTATCGTGGGCTTGATCACGGGATCAAGGGAGGGCACTTTGCAGTTCATTCGTTTTTGTCCGGCGTGCTTCATTCCGAGGCTCGTGATCGTGAAGATGGCAATGTTACGATTGATCAATATCTCGCCGAAAAGGTGGGCAATCAAACTCGCTTTCCTTCACTCACGGTGGGATCCGAAGGTGGCATCCATGGGGGATGTCAGCTTTCGTGGACCCGGTCCGGAATTCGGGTCCCTCCGATTACCAATCCGGCTGATCTCTTCGATCGCCTCTTTGCCACCGACAGTCCTAAGCGGAGAAAGGAGCGCAAGGGTGAGAATAAACTGCAGAAATCCATCCTCGACGTAGTCAATGATGAGGCGAAGGGCCTCTCAAAAAAAGTGAATCGTGAGGACCGCGAAAAGTTGGACGAATACTTCACCTCCATCCGTGACGTTGAGAAGCGGCTGGAGTTGCGACACCGTTGGGCCGATCATCCCAAGCCGGATGCCCCTTTTGATAAGCCGGCTATCAAGAATACGGTTGATGACCTGCCCATGCTTTACGAGTTAATCGCATTGGCTTTGCAGACCGACTCAACGCGGATTGCCACCCTCGAAATCGGGGGGTCATTTTTGCCGCAGAATCTTGGAATCAATAAGTCGTATCACAGCCTTTCTCATCACGGGAATAAGGAAGATGCCATCGCCAACCTGATCAAGCTGGAGACCTATCAGATTGAGCAGTATGGAAA
This sequence comes from Akkermansiaceae bacterium, assembly GCA_039768565.1. Taxonomy (GTDB): domain Bacteria; phylum Verrucomicrobiota; class Verrucomicrobiia; order Verrucomicrobiales; family Akkermansiaceae; genus SW10. The sequence continues at coordinate 7,714 of JBDNAG010000189.1, forward strand.
ATTCCTTGCACGTCTTGCCGCGATTCAAGATGGCGAAGGAACTCTTCTTGATTCAACCTCCGTTCTTTTTGGAAGCGGAATTGGCAGCGGCAACTCGCACACCAATTCCGACCTTCCGATCATTGTGGCCGGTGGCGGATACAAGCACGGCGACTTCAAGAAGGTCGAATCCAAGGGGATCAACAAAGTCCGCTTGTGCAATCTTTACGTCGATCTGGCCCAGCGTATGGGTGTCGAGACCGATTCGTTTGGAAACAGCACCGGTCGCTTTTCTTAGGCGAAGATGATGGCGAAGAGGATCTTCCTTGGAATTCTGGGAGCCTTTCTTGTGGGCATTCCTCTTGCTGGCGCCGAGCCATCGTCGCGTGAGATTATTGACGACTTTCTCCACAACTATTGTTTTGATTGTCACGATACCGCTTCGGAAAATGGGGAGCGGGAATTCGAGAGTCTCAAGATCCCCTTGGAGAGTATTCAGGATTTGGTGACGGCGAGGGAGATTATTGATCAGGTCACTCTCAAAGAGATGCCGCCTAAGAAGAAGGGCCAACCGGCTGACGAGGAGCGGCTTGAGGTGCTTCGGGTTTTGAGGTCGGAGGTGAAGTCGGCTCGCGGGCGATTTGAAAGCAACGGAGGAAAGACGGTGATGCGTCGTCTCTCGAACCGGGAATATGAAAATACCCTTGAGGTTCTTTTCGGACGTCGAGTTGACACCTTGGGCTTGACTGCGGATTTTCCGAAAGAGAAGACGAGTCGACACATCGATACCATCGGGGAGAGCCTTGTCACCTCAGGCTTTCTGCTCGATCAGTATTTCCAAGCGGCCCACCGCTTGGTGGAGAACCGTCTTGGTAAGCCGAGTTTGAAGGTGAAGGATTGGCACTTTAAGGACAATTTTAAACAGTATGAGGAGTTGGCTGGCTCCCATAGCTCGGTCTTTCAAAATAAGTTCCTTTGCATTTACGAGCAGCCCGATACCGACACGAGACAGGGCAGTTACGGGCATATCGAAGACTTTCTCGAAGGGGTCCCGGTTTCGGGTCTATACGACCTCAAGGTTCTCGTCCAGGGGATGCATCGCGACACCCATTATGATCCCAAAATCTTCGGGATCGATCTAAGCGAACCCTTCATTTTAGGAGTGGTCCCCGGCGATGCGACTAAAGGGCACATTCACTATCCCCAGCGAATTGAGCCGACTCTCGCGACCTCGGTGGTTCCGGACGAGAAGCCCGAGTGGATCAAGTTTCGGGTTTGGCTGGAGAAGGGGCAGACTCCGAGGTTCATTTTTCCCAATGGACCCTATGAATCGAGGCGTTCGGTGATTGAGCTGAACAAGCGATATAAGAAGGAGTTTAAAAACCCGGTTGACGGAGTGAGTCGAAAGACATTATTGCGGGAGGGAAAGCTTCCCCATATCCGGATTTCAGAGATCAAGGTTCACGGTCCAATTAAGGAAAAGAAGGGGGGGCTGGAAGAGATTGCGGTCTTTGGGGAAGCAGGATTCTTGCGTGACAAGGCTCTCGAGCAACTGGATCGTTTTGCGGCGAAGGCTTTTCGGCGGCCCCTCAATGAAGTGGATCGCAAAAGAGTTCATAGCTTCTACCGGCAGCGAATGACTGAAGGAGCAGAGCCACGGCAGGCCGCACTGGATACCTTGAAGCTTATTCTTTGCTCGCCGTCTTTTTTTTATCTGAGTGAGATCACTCCAGAAGATGATTCCTCGTTAAAGCCCTTTGATTTGGCCTCACGGCTTTCCTTCGCGCTTTGGGCTAGCCCACCTGATGAAGAGTTGTTGACGTTGGCGGCTTCGGGGGAGTTGACCAAAGAGGAGGTAGTCAGGAAGCAAGTACGACGTCTCCTGAAAGATAGCCGTGCAGTAGGATTCGTAAATGGTTTTCTGGACTCGTGGCTAAACCTCCGGGACCTTGGTGGAATGCCTCCACCGAGGGAACGCGCCCGCAGGTATTACTCGGAGAACTGGCCGAGATCCATGAAAGGGGAGGTGCGTGAATTCTTTGACCATTTACTTAGAGATAATCTTCCGGTGGAAACCTTGTTGAGTTCAGATTTCACCTTTGTTGATAAATATCTCGCAGCTCTTTACAGGCTGCCGGAAGCAAAGACCCTTCGGCTTAAGGATGGCTTTCGAAGAGTCAACTTAGGAGAGGGACACCGCAGGGGAGGCATCCTCGGAATGGCTGCGGTCCTCACCGTCAGTGCAAATGGCGTTGACACCTCGCCGGTGGTGCGGGGTGTTTTTGTTTCCGAGAACGTGCTGGGTGTGGTGCCTCCGCCTCCACCTGACGAAGTTCCACCCATTGAACCAGATGTCAGGGGGGCGACGACCTTGCGTGAACGGCTGGAGAAGCACCGGGAATCCAAAACTTGTGCCGAATGCCATCGTAAGATTGATCCGCTTGGCTTCGGCCTAGAAACATTCGATGAGTTGGGCCGGTGGCGTGATTACTACCCGAGAGAAGGCAAGAAGTCTCCCAAGCTGAAAGTCGACGCCTCGGGTGAGATGCCTTCAGGTGAGGAGTTTGAAGGCTTTAGCGGACTTCGGGAGATATTGATTGGGACCCGTTCGGAGGTCTTCACAAAGCACCTGATATCGACCGTTCTCACTTACGCCACCGGTCGGCATATGGAAGCGGTCGATGAATTCGAAATCGACGATATCGAAGCCCGGGTCGAGTCCAGAGGGAATGGCCTAGCTACCCTGATTGAAGAGTCTTTGGTGAGTGAAATATTTCGCTCCCGCTAGATTCGGAGAGGTGATGCCTCGTCCTATCCGGCTTATTTCAAGCTTCGTTCTTTTCGGTAGTTCGCCGGGGTCAGCCCGGTTTGAGTTTTGAAAATCTTCGCGAAGTGCTGACGGCTTCCGAAACCGGAAAGTCTGGCCACCCGGTCGATGCTGTATTCCGGGTTATCGAGGAGGCGCTTTGCAATTTGGATTCGTGCTTCGGTGATTGCCGAGTGAATGGTCTCGCCGGTGATGAGGCGGAATCGTCTCTGAAGCTCTCTTCGGGAAAGCGGGACGGTGGCTACGACTTCATCAACTCCGATCGGGCTTCCGGCATTTCGGTTGATGAAGCGGGCTGCTTTGGCGATGAGGGGATCATTGATGGCAGATTTTCCGGATGAGTCCCGGACGATGAGTCGGGACGGGGAAATAAGAATGGGTTCGACCGGTGGCTTTCCTCCTTCAAGGAGAATGTTCAAAAGCTGGGCAGCCCGATATCCGATTTCAAAATGGGATGCGTCGATGCTGGAAAGAGTCGGGTTGCAGACACTGCAGGCGACAGTGTCATTGTTTACGCCCACCAAGGCCATGTTTTCGGGAATCGTAATTCCGATGCGTGTTGCCGCCTCAACGACAAGCGGGGCGATGTGGTCGCATGACACAAAAATGCCGATCGGCAGTGTTAGGGTTCTGAGCCAATCTTCGACCCGTTTGGCATCAATTTCTCCGTGCGATTGTTGCATCTTTGAAACGGTGAATGCCGGGGTTTTGCCGCAGAGCTTCGCTGCTTCTTCGCAGAAGTGCTTGCCCCGGAGGACTGACCAGCGGGTATTCTCGATTCCACAAAAGGCGAAGCGTTTAAAGCCTTGTCCGGTAAAATGCTTAAAAGCGGAATTGGCGATGGCGGCATCGTTGGTGTGAACCAGTGGAAGGCTGCGGTCACCATGGTCTCCCAGGATATCGACAACCGGGATTCCCCGGGCGATGAGATCATGGGCTCGCATCCGGGTGACTTCGTCATAGATCCTGGTGATCACGCCATCGATTTTGCGGTCTCCTGATAAGGGTTCGATATGTGATGGTCCAGAGACTCCACCGTGTAGTGACCAATGTCCGGCGTTGTGGTAAACGTCCCATCGATGAATCTCCCCGACAAACTTTGAGATTCCTCGCAGCATGTCCCTCCCCGGGGCGATGGCGGTCTCGATTTCAAGTAACACCCGGCGTCTGTGATTCTGATCAACTTCTTCCATTCGGTGATAGTCCCGTTGCAGAAGAAAAGTAGCTTTTCTGTCAAGTTCCCAAAAGGAGAAATGACACCTTGTTCGGAAGTCTTTTTGCTCTGACAACTGTTTGGTAGAAGGACAGTCACAACATCGAATTGTCAGAGAAGTGGCAGTTAATTGCAAAATTTTTGTGAGCGTCTGCTTTGGTATCTTTTGAGATTGCTAACAATTGTCTTTGGGACCAGCCTCCCCGCCGGGCGAAGATTACTTTCACCTACTCCGAACCTTAATTTTTTATGAAGAAAACGTCATCACTTCTTGTTATTTTCGTTAGTCTGTCTCTTTGTCAGGCTGCCCACATTGGTGTGAACTTTAGTGAAAATGACGGTAATCAGACTTGGACAAACCTGGCCGACGCCATCGGCCCACTTGATACCTTGACCGTCAATTTCAACTCAACTAACAGCCCCACGGGTGGTCCTGCCAATATCCGAACCGGAACTCTCGGGGCGGGAACCCTCAGTGGTCTCGTCGATGATTCCGGTACTGCCGTGCCTACCACTGTCACGTGGAGTTCTGCAAATGCCTGGTACAGCGGTAGCGGAATAGCAGACAATGAAGCAAGGCTCGCGGTCGGGTATCTGGATGACGGTGGGGCAGGCGCTTCCATTGATGTGACGAACATTCCCTACGACTCTTATGACGTCTACGTGTTGCTCAACTCAGATGCCGGCGCAACTCACGACTCCGAGGTCCCGCTAATCAACGGGACTCCGGTCCTTGATGCTGACTTCCCCGCCTTCGGTAATTTGGGTGGCTCGGGAGGCCTCTGGATTGAGGCCGATGGCGTCACCCGCGGAAACTACGTTGTCGAGAGGGGACTCAGCGGAAGGACCCTTAATATTTCAGGCCAGAACAATACTGGTAACCGCATTGGAATCTCCGGATTTCTTATTGAAGAAGTCGATAGGGCGGATGTCGATGGTGACGGTCTGCCTGACTCGTGGGAGACCGAAAACAATCTCGACCCCGACGATGACGGTTCGGGCAATCCCGACAACGGTCCTGATGGCAATCCCGATGGCGATGGCCTAAACAACTTGGAGGAATTCCAGCGCAGTACCGATCCCCGCGATGCTGACTCAGATGACGATTCGTTAAATGACGAGGTTGAGACGAATACCGGAACCTATGTTGATGCCGCCGACACCGGCACAAACCCGAACGAGGCCGACAGCGATGGCGATACCCTCGACGACAATATTGAGAACAATAGCGGTGTCTTTAATTCTACCAGCGATCCTGGCACGAATCCCAATCTCGCTGATACTGATGGAGACGGGTTCAACGATAACATCGAGAACAATAGCGGAATCAATAATGGTGCCGAAGATCCGGGCACAGATCCGAATCTCAGGGATACCGACATGGACACCTTGCCCGACGATTGGGAAGTGGCCAATCTATTCGATCCCAATGATGATGGGATCATCGATGTGAATAATGGTCCGGACGGTGATCCTGATTCGGACGAGGCAACGAACCAGGAGGAGTTTGACCGAAACACGGATCCGCGAAACAACGATACGGACGCCGATGGCCTGCTGGATGGTTACGAGGATAATACCGGACTTTGGGTAAGTGAGACCCAAACGGGAACCGATCCGCTCGATCCAGACACCGATAATGATACTCTCTTGGATGGAGTGGAAACGAACGACGGAAACTTTGTGGATGCCGATACCACAGGAACTGATCCTCATGAACATGATACAGATTCCGATGGATATTTTGATGAGCAGGAGCTTGCTGCCAATACCGATCCGACCGATCCGAACAGCAAGCCTCCATTCCCGACGCCTCTTGGGTTCTGGGCTTTCGATGATCAAGGTGCTGTGACCACTGCAGATCTTTCACCAAATGGTAATGATGGAACTGTTCTGGGAAATGCCACCTATGTGGAAGGGCACTCTGGAAACCCAACTGACTTCGCCATGGATCTGGATGGAATCGATGATGCCGTTACGACCACAATGTCGTTGAGCAATATTGGCGAATTTACCATGGCGGGTTGGATCCGATTCCCATTTGACCAGACCAACCGTTCCGGCCTTTTTGGTCAGAATGATATTCTTGAGTTTGGTTTTAGTGCGCCTTCAAATGTTCACTTGTGGTCAAATCCCGGGGGAGCTTTAAACACAACGCTCACTCCATCCGAGGACTGGGTTCATATCGCATTTGTCGGAGATTCGACCGGACGGACGATATTCATCAATGGTGCAGCTGCGGTGACTGGTGCAGCTGCCACTCCGCTTAATGCTTCCGCTTTCTTTTTCAATATTGGTGGAGGGGGTGTCTTTGATGCGACCGGAAACTTCTATCAGGGCCAAATCAATGATGTGGGCGTTTGGGAGGTTTCGATGAGTCCTCAGCTGATTCAGGGGCTGGCAGATGGAACGATTTCGCCAATTCCCGGACTGGGAGGTGGAGATCTTGAGATCTTGTCATTCTCGCGCGATGGCGATCAGCTCTCGTTCGTGGTGGGGGGAACTGTTTCTGGAGTTACATATTCTCTTGAAGAGTCCGGAAGTCTGCAGAGTCCATGGACGGAACTCAATGACTTTGTGGGAGCCGAAGGAGCCAGTGAAACAACCGTAACCACTACGATCTTCCCTCCGATTGCGGATAAGAATTTTTACCGCGTGCGAATTCTCGAAGACGAATAAGCCTCGTATTTCTTAGTCATTAATAAAGAACCCCGTGAAGGACGCGTAAGTCTTTCACGGGGTCTTTTTGTTAGAGAGTTCTCTACTTGCAGGCTCCGAGATCCCGCCCGACGGAGACAAAAGCTTCAAGGGCCTGATCAAGATGATCCCTGGTGTGGGCTGCTGAGATCTGGGTGCGAATGCGTGCCTTGCCTTGCGGCACGACAGGGAAGAAGAATCCGATCGCGTAGATATTTTTCTCAAGAAGTTTTGCCGAAAATTGCTGGGATAGCCCGGCATCCCCAAGCAGGACGGGAGAGATGGGATGTTCTTTTCCGAGAATCTCAAAGCCTGTTGAAGCGAGGTTGTCGCGGAAGTATTTTGTGTTGTCTTTGACTCGATCCGCAAGCTCGGTGGAAGCACTGAGAATTTCGAGAACCTTGAGTGAGGCTGCTACAATTGGAGGAGCAATGCTATTGGAAAAGAGGTAAGGGCGGGATCGCTGACGGAGGAGGTCGATGATTTCCTTCTTTCCGGAGGTATAGCCACCTGAGGCCCCGCCAAGAGCTTTGCCCAGAGTTCCGGTAGTAAGGTCAATTTTCCCCATGAGCCCACAGTGCTCGTGGGTCCCGCGGCCCGTGGCCCCGAGGAATCCAGTCGAGTGGCAGTCGTCGAAGTGGACCAAGGCGTTGTATTTGTCAGCGAGTTGGTGAATCCCGGCCAAGTCGGCTATGACGCCATCCATCGAGAAGGAGCCATCGGTTGTGATGAGTTTATGCCGCGCCCCGGAAGCCTCTGCTTCCTGAAGCTGCTTCTCAAGATCAGTAAGGTTGTTGTTAGCGTAGCGATAACGTTTTGCTTTGCAGAGACGGACGCCATCGATGATGGATGCGTGGTTGAGCGAGTCGGAAATGACGGCATCTTCAGCAGTAAGAATTGTTTCGAAAAGTCCTCCGTTCGCGTCGAAACAAGAAGGGTAAAGAATGGTGTCTTCAGTGCCGAGATACTCGCTGAGTTTTTCTTCAAGCTGGCGATGCAGGGTTTGTGTTCCGCAGATGAAGCGGACTGAAGCAAGGCCAAAGCCGTGACTCGAAATGGCGGAGCGTGCCGCTTCGCAAACCTCGGGATGATTTGAGAGGCCGAGGTAGTTATTGGCACACATGTTGATGACGCGGCGACCGTCTTCGAGAGTGACTTCGGCATCTTGTGCCGACGCGATTTTTCGTTCGGTTTTGTAGAGGCCGGCGGACTTGATCTCGTCCAGTGTTTCGGCGAGCTGATTTTGAAACTGCGAAGTGAGCATGGGTGGAAGTTGGTAGTGGATTAGCCGAGGTCGGCCCAGTTGAGGAGGACCTTGCCGCATGAACCTTCGTTCATTGCTGCGAATCCCTTTTCAAAGTCGGTGTAGTCGAAGCGATGTGTGATCACTGATTCAATCTCGAGACCTGACTGGATCATCGATGTCATTTGATACCAGGTATCGTACATTTTACGGCCGTATATTCCCTGAATGGTCAGTGAGTTGAAGATGACTTGGTTCCAGTCGATACCAATTCCAGGTTCGGGAATTCCAAGTAGGGCGATTTGCCCACCATGACGCATGTTGGCGATTAGATCGTTGAACGCGTGCTTGTTGCCGGACATTTCGAGACCGACATCAAAGCCTTCAGTCATGCGGAGGTCGTTCTGAACGTCCGGAAGTTTCTCTTTGGTGACATCAACGGTCCGGGTAGCTCCCAACTTGTCAGCGAGAGCGAGGCGTTTTGGATTTAAGTCGGTAACCACGACATGTCGCGCTCCGGCATGTTTGGCAATTCCGGCCGCCATGCAGCCAATCGGTCCGGCTCCTGTGATGAGGACATCTTCACCAAGCAGAGGGAAGGCGAGAGCGGTGTGGGTGGCATTTCCAAAGGGATCAAAAATCGCCGCGCTATCCTTGGAGACCTCGGGAGCAAGCTTCCAAA